>JBIIDJ010000095.1:0-9312 GCA_044238415.1 Novosphingobium sp. | reverse complement strand
ATCCTCCAGTTGCGGCTCCCGCCGCCTTCGCCGCAGCGTTCGACATTGATCCGCGGCGCACCAAACACCACGTTGCGGGCACGGGTATAGCAACCGCCGCGCCGCAGCAGCGCTACCGATCCGCCGCCAACCGGGACGATCCACAACCAGCTGGGATCGTTGCGCCAAAGATACCTTGAGCCGGGCGGGGTTGTGGCAGAGACGGTTTCGCAATCGCGATCGGACAGCCGCATAAAGCCCAGGTCGAACAGTATTGGCTGGCGCTCTTCAAGGCAGCGATTGGCCTGACGCCAGCGGATACGATACTCGCCAGCCGGAACCCCGATTTCAGGATCGATCATCGCCGCGGTAAGAACTTGTCCCGGTATCGGGTTGCCTGGCTCGGCCCGCGAAGCCGGAACGAACATCATCAAGGCCGCGAACAGCATTGCCAGCCTGAAAAAGCGCATGCCCACCCCGGTAAATCAATGATCGACCGGAATGGGTTAGGTTGTCTTTGCGACCCCTGCACTACCCATTCGGATAGCGCCTACCGCCGTCCGAACAGCTTCTCAACGTCTTCCAGCGCCAGCTTCACCCAGGTCGGGCGGCCGTGATTGCACTGGCCTGAGCGCGGGGTGCGCTCCATCTCGCGCAGCAGGGCGTTCATTTCGGCAACCGAGAGCGTCCGTCCGGCCCGCACGGAGCCATGGCACGCCATAGTCGCCAGCACATGGTCGAGCCGTTCGCCGAGCAACAGGGCGTCGCCGTTGTGGGCCAGGTCATCGGCAATGTCGCGCACCAGCGCCTGAATGTTGCCGCCAGCCAGCGGCGCCGGAACAGCCCGCACCAGCATGGCGTCGGGACCGAACCGCTCAAGCGCGAGCCCGTGTTCAGCCAGCTTGGGTCCGGCATCACTGAGCCGGTCGCAATCAGGCTCATCGAGTTCGACCACTTCAGGGATGAGCAAGGCCTGTGATGCGGCGACCGCACCCTGTGCCCCCGCTGCCTTGAGCCGCTCCAGCACAAGTCGTTCATGCGCGGCATGCTGGTCCACAATCACCAGCCCGTCTTCCGCTTCAGCCACGATATAGGTGTTGGCCACCTGTCCGCGGGCGACGCCCAACGGATGGGAAACGGCGGGCTCCGGGACGGAATCCGCCACTTCGGCCCGTGCTGCAGGGGCGAGCACGGCGGCTTCGTAGCCGCGCCATGCCTGGCTGGCATCGCGCAAGGCCATTGGCTCAGGGCTCCGGGCAAATAGCGAACCCAGCGCTGGAGCTGGCCCAGTGGGGGCAATCGGCTCAGCCTGCCAGTTGGCCATGGCCGAAACCGCCGGAGCCTGGGCAGAGCGCTGCCCTGCCCCTTCGAGCGCGTGGCGCAGGCCCGATACGATGAACCCCCGCACAAACGCGGGATCGCGGAACCGCACCTCGGTCTTAGCCGGGTGGACGTTGACGTCGAGCTCTTCGGGCGGCAGCTCGAGGAACAGCGCCAGCACGGCATGGCGATCGCGCGCCAGCATATCGGAATAGGCCCCGCGCACCGCGCCAATCAGCAGCCGGTCCTTCACCGGCCGGCCATTGACGAACAGGTACTGGTGATCGGCCACGCCGCGGTTGAAGGTTGGCAGGCCAGCCACCCCGGTCAGCCGCGCCGGCCCGCGCGCCAGATCAATCACCACGCCGTCCTCGGCCAGTTCGCGCGCCACCAATTGCGCCACCCGCGCGGCCAGACTTTGTCCACCCTGTACTGCCAGCACGCGGCGACCATCGTGATCGAGCGTGAAACCCACTTCCGGACGGGCCATGGCGAGACGGCGCACCACGTCTAGACAGGCGGCATATTCACTGCGGGGCGAGCGCAAAAACTTGCGCCGCGCAGGCACCTTGCCGAACAGATCTTCCACCCGGATCCGGGTACCCGGTGGCAGGGCGGCCGGACCATCTGAGACCGTATGCCCATGATCGACCACCACTTGCCATCCGCTGTCAGCCCCGCGCACCCGGCTTTCCAGCGTCATCCGGGCGACACTGGCGATGGAGGGAAGCGCCTCACCCCGGAAACCGAGCGTCGCGACCAGCTCGATCGCCTCGTCCGGAAGCTTCGATGTCGCGTGGCGTTCCAGTGCCAAGACCATGTCGGCCGGGGTCATTCCGCAGCCGTCATCGGTGACCTCGATCAGCGCCAGTCCGCCCTCACCCAGCCTGACGGCAATGCTGCAAGCACCGGCATCGATCGCATTTTCGACCAGTTCCTTCAGCGCCGCGGCCGGGCGTTCAACCACCTCGCCCGCAGCGATGCGGTTGACGAGCTTTTCGGGCAGGCGGCGGATCACTGGCATGGGATCCCCTCCCTAGCGGCGAACCGCGCCGGATTCGAGACAGAAGCCGGGGATCAATCCCCCGTTTTGCGACAAAATTTTGGCCTTTGGCGAAGCCATGCGTTAATGAGCCGCGATTCACGCCAACCAGTCGGCCAAACGCTGCCGCACACGTTGCGGTAAGTGGCTGAAAAGTTTATGGATTTGTCAATGGCCTCGTTCCTGTCTCGATTCTTCAAATTCGGTTCCCAGAACATGGCAATTGACCTGGGGACGGCTAACACGCTGGTTTATGTCCAGGACCGGGGTGTCGTGCTGAACGAACCGTCGGTCGTGGCGATCGAAACGATCAACGGCATCAAGCGGGTCAAGGCCGTGGGCGACGACGCCAAGATGATGATGGGCAAGACGCCTGACAGCATCGAAGCCATCCGTCCGCTGCGTGATGGCGTGATTGCCGACATCGAAATCGCGGAAGAGATGATCAAGCACTTCATCCGCAAGGTGAACGGCAAGCGCACCTCGATGTTCTCGCCGCCGGAGATCGTGATCTGCGTGCCTTCCGGCTCCACCTCGGTTGAGCGTCGCGCAATCCGCGATGCGGCCAGCAATGCCGGGGCCAGCCAGGTCTACCTGATCCTTGAACCGATGGCCGCTGCAATCGGCGCGGACATGCCGGTGACCGAACCGGTCGGCTCGATGGTGGTCGATATCGGCGGCGGCACGACCGAAGTCGCCGTGCTCTCGCTGCGCGGCCTGGCCTATACCACTTCGGTCCGCGTTGGCGGTGACAAGATGGACGAAGCCATCGTTTCCTACGTCCGCCGCCACCACAACCTGCTGATCGGTGAAGCCACGGCAGAGCGGATCAAGAAGGACTACGGTGTCGCCATGGTTCCCGCCGACGGGATTGGTGAAACGATCCAGATCAAGGGCCGCGACCTGGTCAACGGTGTGCCCAAAGAAATTACCATCACTCAGGCGAACATCGCCGAAGCTCTGTCAGAACCGATTGGGGCCATTGTCGAAGGCGTCCGCATTGCGCTGGAAAACACTGCCCCGGAACTGGCAGCCGATATCGTTGACCAAGGGATTGTTCTGACCGGCGGCGGCGCGCTGATCCAGGGGCTGGACGATTACCTGCGTGAGGAAACCGGCCTGCCGGTCTCGATCGCGGAAGATCCGCTGTCCTGCGTTGCGCTGGGCACCGGCCGGGCGATGGAAGATCCGATCTACCGCGGCGTGTTGATGACGGCCTGATCGGCCACAGTAGGGGAGAAGGCACCGCATGGCGCCGACGTCGAACCGGCGCCCCGGCACTTCGCGCAGGGCGCAATATTCGACCTTCGCAAGCTATGTCATCGCTTTTGGCGGTGTGTTGTTTGGTGCAATTCTGCTGGTGTTTTCCACGGGCAATGCCGGAGCCTTTGCGGCGCTGCGCAGCGGTGCGGCTGATATCGTTTCAGCGCCGGCCGAAGCTGGTGCGAACGGCCGCATCGGTGGGCAGACCGCCTGGTCGGCCTTGGTGGGCTATTTCACACATGGTGTGCGGGTTGCCCGGACTGAGCGGGAGTTGGCCGAACTCAGGGTCAAGCTCGCCGAAAGCCAGGCCGTTCAGGATGAGAACCGCCGGTTAAAGGCACTGCTCGCGCTGGCTGAAACCGAACCCAAGCCCATCGCTTTTGCCCGCATGATCGGCTCAACCTCCACCAGTACGCGCCGCTTCGGAACAATCAGTGTTGGCCGCAACCAGGGTGTCACAGTGGGGATGCCGGTACGCGCACCCGAAGGCCTCGTGGGCCGGGTTCTTGAAGTTGGTAGCCGGACCTCGCGCGTCTTGCTGATTACCGACGGCGACCAGCAAAACGTAATTCCGGTCAAGCGCGCCAGCGACGGCATGGCCGCTTTTGCCACGGGCCGCGGCGATGGCACGCTGCAACTGCGGCTGATCAATCTGGGGATCAACCCGCTCAAGATCGGCGATGCCTTCGTTACTTCCGGATCTGGCGGGCTGTATTGGCCCGGCACGGCAATCGCGGTGGTAACCAGCCTGACCCGCGACGGGGCCATTGCCCGTCCGCTGAGCGATCCGGGCACCACCGAATTCGTGGCCGTGCAGCCGCAGTGGGAAGGCGTGGCAGAGCCCCAACTTGCCGCGAAACCTGCGGTCAGCCCTGCCACGGGGGTGAACTGATGCCGGCCGGTTTTCCCGATCCGTTCAAGGGACTGATCCGGCAGCGGATCAACCGCGCGCCCTCCCCAGCAATTGCCACCATCCTGCCCTGGTTGCTAATCGTGCTCGGCAGCCTCACACCCTTGTGGCCGGTGATTGCTTCCGCTCCGGTCATGCCACCGCTGGGCTTCTTGTTCCTGCTCGGCTGGCTGCATTTGCGCCCCGGCATGTTGCCGGTCTGGGCGGGTCTGCCACTCGGCCTGTTTGACGATCTGTTCAGCGGCCAACCCTTCGGTTCCGCGGTGCTGCTCTGGTCGCTGGTGACGATCGGCATGGACTATGTCGAAACCCGCTTTCCCTGGCGCGGCTTCATCCAGAATTGGCTGGTGGCTTCGGCGGTGATCGTGGCTTACCTGCTGGCCGCTGCCTGGCTCGCCGGGGCTGCGGGTAAGCCGTTCATCTTTGCTGCCATGCTGCCCCAGATCGGCATAGCGGTGCTGGCCTATCCGATTGCGGCGCAGATCGTTGGCCTGGTTGACCGACTGCGGTTGATCCCGATCCGGGAGCTGTGATGCTGGCCGGTTCGACCCCGCATGTCAGTTCGGGCACGCTCCAGAACGCATATGATCGGCGCGCGCTGGTAATCGGTGGATTGCAGGCCGCTGTGGGTCTGTTGCTGGCTGGCCGCGTCGCCTGGCTCGGGCTGGCGGAGAACGAGAAGTACACGCTCGCCTCGGAAAGCAACCGGGTCAATCTAACGCTGCTCTCACCGCGCCGCGGGGCCATCCTTGATCGCAATGGCGCGCCGCTGGCATCGAACCGCGCGGACTTCCGGGTCGATATCGTGCCGGATCGGCTGGAGGACGCCGATGGCATTCTGGCCGAGCTTGGCCGGCTGCTCAAGCTAAGCGATGTCCGGATCAAGGACCTCAAGGACAAGCTCGACAAGGCGCACGGCTATCAACCGGTCGAAGTGGCGTCCGGCCTCGATTGGGACAGCTTTGCCGCGATCTCTGTCCGCCTGCCCAACCTGCCCGGGGTTCTGGCGCAACGCAGCTTTTCCCGCTGGTATCCGACCGGGCCTTCGGTTGGCCACCTGATCGGCTATGTCGGGCCCGCCTCGGCCGAGGATTATCAGAAGGAACGCAACCCGCTGCTGATCACGCCCGGGTTCAAGATCGGCAAGGACGGGCTGGAGAAGCGGTTCGAACAGAATCTCCGCGGCACGCCGGGTGCACGCCGGGTGGAAGTGACCGCCGGCGGCAAGTTCGTGCGCGACCTCGATATGCGCGAGGACGTGCCCGGACAGCCTCTGCGGCTGACCATCAACGCCCCGTTGCAGGACTATGCGGCGCGCCGTCTGGGCCTCGAATCCGGCGCAGTCGTCGTCATGGACTGTCTGACCGGCGATCTCCTCGCCATGGCTTCGATGCCTAGTTACGATCCCAACAGCTTCGCGGACGGGATCGGCCGGATCGAATGGAAAATGCTCAGCGAGGACGATCACGTGCCGCTGCGTAACAAGGTGCTGCGCGGCCTGTACCCCCCCGGCTCAACCGTCAAACCGGGTGTGGCCATGGCCTTCCTCGAGGCCGGGCTCGACCCGGAAGAGTCCGTGTTCTGCGGCGGCGGCCTCAGGGTTGGCAACCGGGTGTTCGGCTGCTGGAACCGGCGCGGCCATGGCACGGTCAACATGGCCAAGGGCATTTACCAGAGCTGCGACGTCTACTTTTACCACTTCGCTCAGCGGATCGGCATGGACCCGATCGCGGTCATGATGCGGCGGCTAGGACTGGGCCACAGGTTCGACCTGCCAGTCGTTGGCCAGTCCTATGGCACGGTCCCCGATCCGGCCTGGAAGCAGCGCAAGTATGGTAAGCCCTGGGCCACGTTCGACACGGTCAACGCGACAATCGGTCAGGGCTACATGCTGGTCAATCCGCTGCAGCAGGCGGTCATGGCCGCCCGGATCGCCAGCGGGCGCCTGCTCCAGCCCCGCCTGCTGCTGGATCAGAAGGTGCCCGAAGCCCCGAGCATGGGCTTCAGCCAGGAACACCTGGACTATGTCCACAAGGCGATGAGCGATGTGGTCAATGGCCCAGGCACCGCCGGCCGCGCCCGCCTGCCAGTTCCGGACGTGTTGTTGGCCGGCAAAACTGGCACGGCGCAGGTGGTCGGGCTTCACATCTCCGACGGCAAAACCGGACCCTGGAAGTTTCGCGACCACGGGCATTTCATCGCCTATGCTCCGTTCGACAAGCCACGCTATGCCTGTGCGGTGGTGGTCGAGCATGGCGGCGGGTCCGCCTCGGCCTACCCGATCGCCCGCGATGTCATGACTTACCTCTATGACCCGGGCAAGGCGATGGAAGTGCTGCTGGGCATGGAAGCTGGTTGGGGCGGAACGCCGCAGCAGCGGCTGGAAGCAAAGTACCGCGCCTACGAATCGCGATTTGGGACTAGTGCGCCCAAACCGGCCGAGGAAGATCCGGTTGCCAGCGCCGACGCCCGGGCCGCTGCGGCGGGCTCGAGGCCGCTGCCCGAACAAACGGAAGCTGCGGCACCGCGCGGTGAGGAACCCCTGCCGGCTGCTCCGGCAGCTCCAGCTCCGCCGGCCGCCTCAGCACCGGTTGCCCCGGCTACCGGGACACAACCGTGAGAGCCGGCATCATCCCTGCGGCGATTGCGCGCCAGCCCTGGGGCGTGATCCTGCCGCTTTGCGTGCTGAACGGCTTTGGCTCGCTGGTGCTCTACTCTGCGGCCAGTGGCAGCTGGACGCCGTGGGCCTCGCAACACCTGGTTCGGTTCAGTGTCTTCCTGGTCATGGCGATGGTGATTGCCCGCCTGCCGAAGGACCTGTTCAAGCTGGCCTCCTATCCGGGCTATGCTGCTCTGGTCTTCCTGTTGATGCTGGTTGACCTGATCGGTGCCGTTGGCGGCGGCAGCCAGCGCTGGCTCAACCTTGGCTTCATGCATCTGCAGCCATCCGAACTGATGAAACCCGCGATCATCCTGGCCTTCGCCCGATACTACGACACGTTGCCGCCGGCCATGACCCATCATTGGCGCTCTCTGCTGCCCGCAGCCGGGTTACTGGGAGTGCCAGCACTGCTAGTCATGCTGCAACCCGATCTGGGCACCGGCCTGGCGATCGCCTTTGGTGCAGTCTCGGTGATGTTCCTCGCCGGCCTTCCGATGAAGTGGTTTCTCGGGGCGGGTGCGGTCACGCTGGTGGCAGCGCCGGTCGCCTTCTTCACGCTGCTGCACGAATACCAGCGCAACCGGGTGCTGACCTTTCTTGATCCGGAGAGCGATCCGCTTGGCACGGGGTACCATATCTCGCAGTCCAAGATCGCGATCGGTTCCGGCGGGCTGTTCGGCAAGGGCTTCGGCAATGGCTCACAAAGCCACCTGGAATATCTACCCGAAGCCCATACCGACTTCGTTTTTGCCACCATGGTTGAGGAATGGGGTCTGCTTGGCGCGCTGGTCGTGCTGTTCGTCTTCATGCTGATCCTGCGCTGGGGCTGGCGCGTGGCCCAGAATGCCCCGGACCGCTTCTCGCGCCTGCTTGCCGCAGGCATGACCTGCACGGTATTCTTCTATGTCGCGATCAACCTGCTGATGGTCGTCGGGCTGGCGCCCGTGGTCGGAATTCCGCTGCCTTTCATGAGCCACGGCGGCTCGTCGATGATGACCAACATGATCTGCCTGGGCACGATCATGGCAGTTGACCGGTGGAGCCGGCGCGGCGGCGGACTGAACAGTTAGAAAAGTCCTTTTCACGTTCGAAACAGCCGCTATAGGGGGCGCTCCCGACGATTCGGGACCTCGCGGATTACCGCCCGTGTGGACGCATAGCTCAGTTGGTAGAGCAGCTGACTCTTAATCAGCGGGTCCTAGGTTCGAGCCCTAGTGCGTCCACCACCCTCCCCACATAGCTGATGTCACAGGGCTTTACAGACGGCCGCTCCGTTTGATCTGTGTCATCGCGGTTGTTGAGCCGCCCTGTCAGGGCTAGACCCCATGACCGGGGTGTTGGATGATTGAACGGCCAGCCATTTACCGGACTGCGGAGCTGACCAAGTCCTATGGCGAGGGGCCGACCGCGGTCCACGCGCTGCGCGGGGTCGACCTGACGGTTCATAGCGGCGAGCTGCTGGTGCTGCTGGGGCCATCGGGTTCGGGCAAGAGCACCCTGCTCAACATCCTGGGCGGGCTCGACAGCGCGACCTCGGGCCAGGCCTGGTTCGAGGATACCGAGATTACCGCGCTCGATGCCGACGGGCTGACCGAATACCGACGGCGCTCGATCGGCTTCGTGTTCCAGTTCTACAACCTGATCGCCGCGTTGACCGCGCGGGAGAATGTGCAGCTGATCACCGATATCGCCGCAGACCCGATGACGCCGGAAGAGGCGCTGGCGCTGGTCGGGCTGGAAGGGCGGATGGATCACTTTCCCGCGCAGCTTTCCGGCGGCGAGCAGCAGCGCGTGGCCATCGCCCGCGCCATCGCCAAGCGGCCGCGCGTGCTCTTGTGCGATGAACCGACCGGGGCGCTGGACAGCGAAACGGGCATCCGCGTGCTGTCCGCGCTGGAGGCCGTGAACCGTGAGGTCGGGACCACGGTGATGATCATCACCCACAACGCGGTGATCGCCGACATGGCCGACGAGGTGATCCACTTCGCCGATGGGGCGATCGCCTCGCATCGCAGCAATCCCCGCCGCAAGCCACCGGGCGAGCTGGCCTGGTGAAGGCGCTCCCGCCCCTGTTGCGCAAGCTGCTGCGCGACCTGTGGCGGCTGCGCGGGCAGGCCCTGGCGATCGCGCTGGTCA
>JBIIDJ010000094.1:0-9349 GCA_044238415.1 Novosphingobium sp. | reverse complement strand
GTCAAGGCGGCGACAGACAAGGGCATCGACGCGCTGATTGTCGACACGGCTGGACGCTTGCAGAACAAACGTGAGCTGATGGACGAGCTGGCCAAGATCCGGCGAGTGCTAGGCCGGCTCAATCCCGAAGCACCGCACGATGTTGTGCTGGTGCTTGACGCTACCAACGGGCAGAACGCGTTGCAGCAGATCGACACATTCAAGGAAGTGGCAGGTGTAACCGGCCTGATCATGACCAAACTGGATGGCACCGCCCGCGGCGGGGTACTGGTGGCTGCCGCTGAGCAGTATGGTCTGCCAATCCATGCTATCGGTGTTGGTGAGCGGCTGGATGACCTGCGTCCATTCGACCCCGACCTGGTCGCCAAGGTAATCGCTGGAGTAGCCTGATGTCCGACGCAAAACCGAAACCAAAGTCCGGCTGGCTGAACATCGCTGTCGATTATGGTCCGATCATCGTCTTTTTCGCGGTCTACAAGTACTATTCACCCGCCGATCGCGAAAACAGCGTGGCTGAGGTACTGGCGGTAATCTCGGGCACGGTCAGTTTCATGATTGCGGCAGTGATTGCTCTGGCTGTCTCGAAGTGGAAACTTGGCCATGTCTCCCCGATGCTATGGCTATCGACCGTGCTGATTGTAGGTTTCGGCGGGCTGACGGTGCTGCTGCGGGATCCGATCTGGATCCAGGTCAAGCCAACAGCGATTTACCTGTTGTTTGGCGTACTGCTGCTGGTGGGCGTGTGGCGCGGCAAGGCTTTACTCAAGATCCTGCTCGAAGCGGCATTCGAAGGCCTCAACGACGAAGGCTGGATGAAACTGTCACGCAATTGGGGCCTGTTTTTCCTGGTCTTGGCCGCGGTCAACGAAGGGCTGCGCTATTGGCTGTCTTTCGGGGATTGGATTGCAGCCAAACTCTGGGTGTTCCTGCCGGCAACCTTTCTGTTCACCTTTTCCCAGATACCGATGTTGATGCGGCACGGCATGGCCCTGAACGAGAAAGAGGAAGTCCTTCAGAACCCGCCGCACGAATAGTGAGCGGACACCCTCCAGTTTTGGCGCGAAAAGCATGTGACTTTGCCTGCCTTTCGCGCGATAAAGTCGCTCTGCCCGCGTGACGCGGGCCAACAACGCAGTACAAATAGGGGAAAGCAATGGCCAAGTTCTTCGGCAATCTGCACCTGGTGCTGGCGGTGGGCCTGGTGGCCGCAATCGCCGTAATCATGAGCTTCACTGGCTGGACCGGCGAAGGCGGCAAAGCCATCAGCGATGACGTATTTCGCTGGCTCCACACCTTCTTTGGCATCCTGTGGATCGGCCTGCTCTATTACCTGAATTTCGTCCAGGTTCCGACCATGCCGGCCATCCCGGCCGAGCAGAAGGGTGCCATCACCGGCCACATCGCGCCGAAGGTGTTCTTCTTCTTCCGCTACGCCGCCCTGCTGACCGTGCTGACCGGCCTCACCATTGCCTTTCACAATGGATATGGTGCCCAAGCGCTGACCTTTGGCGGTACGGGAGCCGATGGCATCAACCTGATCGGCCTGGGCATGTGGCTGGCGCTGATCATGGCGTTCAACGTGTGGTTTATCATCTGGCCGGCCCAGAAGAAAATTCTAGGTATCGTAGAGGCTTCAGCCGAAGAAAAGGCCGCGGCCGCCCCGCGCGCCCTGGCCGCAAGCCGCACCAACGCGCTGCTGTCGCTGCCGATGCTCTACTGCATGGTGAGCGCGAACCTCGGTTAAACCGAACGCAAGTTCCGCCTGCGCAGTTGGGGGCGCGGTTCCGGATGGAGCCGCGCCCTCAGTCTTTTGCGCTCAGTACTTCTTGGGCAGTTCCGGCTTGTCTTCGATGCCTGCCGTCAAGTCGACATCGTCAGGCACGATCCAACCATTCACGTAATTGACGTAATAAAGCCCGAACAGCACGGCAGCTAGGATCGTGGCCCGCCATGCTACCTTGCGCGGCTGAAAGTTAGCAGGTGCGCTTTCAGCCTGGCCGGCAACCAGTTCCTCGCCCGCTTCCCGGTGAGTGCGAATGCCAAACGGCATGACCAGGAACGCACTGAGCACCCAGAACATGGCATAGATCGCGATAATCGAAGTCAGTTTCATGGCTATGGCTCCGGCAGGATCACGCGCACCTGGGGCTTCTTACCCGACCAGCGCTGCGCGGCGCGGCGAGCTGCAAGGCGCGCCGCTTCAGTTATTGCTTCGCGGTCTTGCCGCGCCCCACCCTTGAGCTTGCTAAGTGCCACCGCCACGTCCTCACGTGCCTCGGCAGCGAATTCATCGTAGTCCTCGTCCAGCGGCAGGCCCACCCCCTCGACGTGAACCCGGCCCTTTCCGTCCAGCACCACGATCAGCAGGCCATTGGCAGCCAGGCGCCGTCGCATGACAATCGCCTCGCCATCGGCCGGCACGAGTATATCACCGTCCAGCACCAGTCGGCCAGCCCGCACTTCGGAGATCTTGCCGGGTTTGCCTGGAGCAAGCCGCACCAGATCACCGTTTTGCTGGACCACGGCTCTCGGAATTCCACAGGCCTTTCCGACCCTCGCCTGCTCGCGCATGTGACGCAGCTCGCCATGAACCGGAACCAGTATTTCCGGTCTGAGCCAGCTATAAAGCGCCTCGAGCTCCGGGCGTCCTGGATGACCAGACACGTGAATATCGGCCTGGCGGTCAGTGACGAGGGTGATGTCACGACCTGCGAGACGATTCTGAATCCGGCCGATCGCGATTTCGTTGCCGGGGATCTGGCGGCTGGAAAACAACACCACGTCTCCAGCTTCCAGGGCGATGGGGTGACTATCCTCTGCGATGCGCGACAAAGCTGCCCGGGGTTCACCCTGTCCGCCAGTAGCAAGGATCAATACTTCGCCGCGCGGCAGATTCATTGCCGTGTCGAAATCCACCCGATCGGGCAGTTGCTTCAGATAACCGCTGGCCTGCGCTGTACGGATGATCCGTTCGAGCGAGCGACCGGCGACACATAATCGGCGGTTGGTTGCCTCAGCCACTTCGCCCAGGGTCTGCAACCGTGCCACATTCGAGGCGAAAGTGGTAACCAGTACCCGCCGGCCATGGTGGCGGGCGACCTCCTCCAACAAGGCAGCGCGGACCATCCCTTCTGAACCTGAAGGATCGGGATTGAAGACATTGGTCGAATCGCAGACCAGCGCCAACACGCCCTCCTCACCAAGCGCGGTAAGTTCGGCAGGAGTGGCAGGAGTCCCGACCAACGGCTCATCATCAAGCTTCCAGTCGCCAGTATGGAAGATCCGACCGTAAGGCGTCTCGACCACAAGAGCGTTACCTTCGGCAATCGAGTGTGCCAGCGGCACATAGCGCATGGTGAACGGACCCAGCGCAAAGGGTTCAAGATGATCAATTACCTTGAGTTCGACCGAGTGGCTCAGGCCGGCCTCAGCCAATTTCTCGGCGACCAGGCGCGCCGTAAACGGCGTGGCATAAAGCGGCACGCCCAATTCCTCGGCAAAATATGGCACCGCGCCGATGTGGTCCTCGTGCGCATGCGTCAGGACTACCCCAACCAGATCCTTGCGCCGTTCTTCAATGAACTCGAGATCAGCGAAGACCAGTTCGGTGCCGGGGTATTCATTGGCGCCAAAGGTCATACCCAGGTCGACCATCAGCCATTTGCCGTCGCAACCGTAAAGGTTGACGTTCATTCCGATTTCGCCCGACCCACCGAGCGCGCAGAACAGCAGCTCCTTGCCCGGGGTCATCACGCCTTCTCGGCGAGGATCGCCATGCCTTCGAGGGTAAGGTCGGCATCGACCACATCGAAAATGTCGGTGTGGCGATCAAACAGGATAGCAAGGCCGCCCGTGGCAATAACCTTTGCCGGCCGGCCAATCTCGGCTCGCATCCGGGCAATCAGCCCCTCCATCATCGCGACATAGCCCCAGAACACACCAATCAGCATTTGATCCTCGGTGTTGCGACCGATCACACTATCGCTGTCCGGGCTGCGGATCGCGATGCGCGGCAACTTGGCCGTATTGCCTACCAAGGCATCCAGCGAAAGGTTGATCCCCGGTGCAATGATCCCGCCCTTATAGGCTCCGTTGAAATCGATCGCGTCAAATGTGGTCGCTGTTCCGAAATCAACGACTATCAGGTCACCGGGATATTTGGCGTGGGCGGCGATCGCATTGACTGCGCGGTCGGCACCGAGCGAACGCGGCTCGTCGACATCGATCTCCATGCCGTAATCGACCGGCGGAATGCCGGCCACCAGCGCCTTCACTCCGAAGTATTTGTCGGCCAGCACTTCCAGGTTGTGGAGCGCCCGGGGGACCACTGTGGAAACAATGATCTTGTTCACCGCGGCCCGCTCAATCCCCTCAATATGCAGCAATTGCATCAGCCACACGGCGTACTCGTCACCAGTACGGCGGGGATCCGTCGCTATCCGCCAGCGCGTCTTGATCGAACGCCCTTCGAACAGAGCAAAGACAACGTTGGTGTTGCCGACATCGATAGCGAGTAGCATGGTCTGGTTATCCTTGCCGAGTTGCCGCGTCGAGGCTCACCTCGCCAGCGTGGATGGCACGGGTTGCGCCATCCGCCAAGCGCAGTTGCAAAGCCCCGTCAGCAGCCAGGCCGGCAAAAGTACCTCTGAGCTCCTGACCCTGGCCTTCAAGCACGACCAGCGGGGTGCCGATCGGGTGGGCGTTGGCCAACCATCGGCGGATAATCGGGGCCAGGCCATGTTCACGCCAACGGGCTATTTCGATATCGAAAGTATCGGCCATTTCCACCGTAAAGCTGTCACGATCCGGCGCAGTGCCTACCCTCAGAATCGCAGTCGTCGGCCGGTCAAGCAGCTTGGGAGCGACGGTAAGGTTTACGCCTACCCCAATCACCACCCCGCCTTGCACACCTTCGAGCAAGATGCCGGCGATCTTGGCCCCATCGACCAGCAGGTCGTTCGGCCATTTGAGCTGGATTTGATGCTCCGAACCCACATGCCGCGAAACCACCTCATGCACGGCCAAAGCTGCAACCAGTGACAGCGTGCTCGGCGCCGGATCGCCATGCTTACGCTCGACAAAAGTCGAGCCCATGAAGTTCCCAGCCCCATCGAACCAGCTACGGCCATGGCGGCCGCGACCATGGGTCTGGCGGTCGGCGATAATCCAATGCCCCTCAGGGACCGGTTTCCCTTTGGCCATGCGGCGCATGACCTTGTCACTCGTCGAAGCGAGCTCAGCGAATATCTCGATCAAGGTCTACTCAGGGTTGCAGCAGTGAACCCGCCGCCAGATCGGCAAGGCCGCCAAGACATTTCGTGGCGATGTACCCCAGCGGCGAGATGGCCAGCACACAGACTGCCAGCAGCGCCTGGTGCATCCAGTCGCTCTTGCCGGTGGCCTTCATCGCCGGAGCGTCGAAATACATGACCTTCACGACCTTGAGGTAATAGAAGGCGCCAATCACACTGGCCGCGATGCCTACAGCAGCCAAGGCGATCATGTCTGCCTCTACTGCCGCCTGGAACACCACAAACTTACCCCAGAACCCGAACAGTGGCGGAATGCCGGCCAGACTGAACATCACCACGGCGAGCGAGGCGGCCAACACCTTGCGGTGGCTCGACAGGCCGGCAATGCCATCCAGCGTTTCGACCGGTTCTCCGTTCTCATCCTTTAGCATCAGAACGGCAACAAAGCCGCCGATAGTCATCGGCACATAGATGGCCAGGTAGACCAACATCGCGGAAATCCCGGGAGGAGTCGCTACGGCAAGGCCGATCAGCAGAAAGCCGACGTTGTTGATCGAGGAGTAAGCCAGCAGCCGCTTGAGGTTGTTTTGACCGATCGCCCCCAGCGCCCCCACCACAATCGAGGCCAGCGCGCTGAAGATGATGATCGGCTGCCAGGCAATGATCTGGTTACCGAATGCAACCATCGCCACCAGCACCGCCAACGCCAGGGCTGCCACCTTGGGGGCGGAAGCGAACAGCGTGGTAACCGGCGTAGGCGCGCCCTCGTAAACGTCTGGCGTCCACATGTGGAACGGCACGGCGCTGATCTTGAAGGCGATGCCGGCCAGCACGAACACCAGGCCGAACACCGCACCAGTTGAGATCTGACCGGTCAGCGCGTTCGCGATCCCGGCATAATCGATGGTGCCAGCAAAGCCATAAGTCAGGCTGACACCGAACAACAGGATACCCGAAGCGAGCGAACCCAGCACGAAGTACTTGAGGCCAGCCTCGGCCGAACGATCATCGTTGCGCAGGAAGGATGCCAGAACATAGCCAGCCAGCGAATTGAGCTCGAGCCCGATGTACAACGTTAACAGGTTGGTCGACGAGGCCATCAGACACATGCCCAGCACCGAAAACAGCACCAGCACCGGATATTCGTTGCGGTAGGCATTCAGCCGCTGGAAATAGGCTGGCGCAATCACCAACGCCGCAGCGGCCGAGGCGATGATCAGGAGCTTGGCAAAGGCGGCGAAGGCCGTGGCGGCAAACAGGCCCGAAAAGGCCAGTGTTTCAGGACCGGAAGCCCCGGCAAACAATGTCGGCGCGATCATCGCGGCGCCAACCGCAAGAACGGCAACCGTGGCCCAGGTGATCGCACGAGCTGCACGATCACTCTTGGCCCAGGCCGCGCAAAGCAGCAGGATCAGGCCCGAGGCGCTAAACAGCACTTCAGGCGCGGCAAGGCGGAAAGACTGAGCGAAATCCATCAGTGCGCTCCCCCGTGCGCGGTATGATCTTCAGTTGCAGTAGCCGCCTTGGGCTTGGCGGCAGTCAGGTGCGCATCGCCTTCCGGCTTGGCGCGAGCCAGGCGCGCATCAAGGGCAGCGATATCCTGCCGCATCGGTGCCAGGAAGCTCTCCGGATAGACTCCCATCCAAAGCACCACTGCGGCAATTGGGGCCATCAGCCACCATTCACGCTTGTTCAAATCGGGCATGGCGGCGGCATCGGCATTCTTTTGTTCGCCGAACGCAACCCGCCGATAAAGGTAGAGCATATAGGCCGCGCCCAGGATAATCCCGGTAGTGCAGACAAACGCCACCCAGCTCGACACCTGATAGATCCCGGCGAGGCTGAGGAACTCGCCCACGAAGCCGCTCGTCCCCGGCAGGCCGATCGAGGCCATGGTGAACAGCAGGAAGAACAGCGCGTAATAGGGCATATTGATCGAGAGACCGCCGTAACGATCGATCTCGCGGGTGTGCAAACGGTCATAGATCACGCCTACGCAGAGGAACAGCGCCCCCGAAACCAGGCCATGGCTCAGCATCACCACCATCGCACCTTCCAGCCCCTGCGGATTGAAGGCGAACAAGCCAACGGTGACAATCGCCATGTGCGCGATCGAGGAATAGGCGATCAGCTTCTTCATGTCGTTTTGCACCAGCGCCACCAGCGAGGTGTAGATCACCGCGACCATCGACAGGGCGAAGACCAGCCAGGCGAACTGGGCCGAAGCTTCCGGGAACATCGGCAGCGAGAAACGGATGAAGCCATAACCGCCCATCTTGAGCAGCACGCCCGCCAGGATCACCGAACCGGCGGTCGGTGCCTGCACGTGGGCATCGGGCAGCCAGGTGTGGACCGGCCACATCGGCATCTTCACCGCAAAGCTGGCAAAGAAGGCCAACCACAGCCAGGTCTGGGCCTTGGGATCGAAATCATAGGCCATCAGTGTCGGGATATCGGTGGTGCCCGCTTCGTTGACCATCCACAGCATGGCGATCAGCATCAGCACCGATCCCAGCAGCGTGTAGAGGAAGAACTTGTAACTGGCGTAAATCCGGTCAGCCCCGCCCCAGATGCCGATGATCAGGTACATCGGGATCAGGCCGGCTTCGAACATGATGTAGAACAGGAAGATGTCCTGCGCCGCGAACACGCCGATCATCAGCGTTTCCATCAGCAGGAAGGCCGCCATGTACTCGCCGACGCGCTTTTCGATCGATGCGCTGGCGAGAATGCAGATCGGCATCAGGAAGACCGACAGCATGATCAGCATCAGCGCGATGCCATCGATGCCCAGCGCCCAGGAAAACCCTGCGAACAGCGGCACATTCTCTTGGAACTGCCATTGCGCGCCGCCGATGTCATAGTTGACCCACAGCACGATGCCCAGCGCCAGGTCGATCAGAGTCGCACCGAGAGCAATAGCCCGCGCGGCCTTGGCCTCTACGAACAGACAGGCCACTGCCGCTACCAGCGGCACCAGCAGCATGACCGAAAGAATAGGGAAGTCGGCCATTAGCGCACCATCATCCAGGTAATCGCCGCGGTCAGGCCCAGCAGCATCACGAGAGCATAGGAGTAGAGGTAACCCGACTGCACCTTCTGTGCGAGGCGGGTGCCCTGCAGCACGGTCCAGGCGGCACCATTCGGGCCAAAGCGGTCGATGATCCCAATATCACCCTGCTTCCAGAACACCCGGCCAAACCAGAAGGCCGGACGGACGAAGATCAGGTCATAGAGCTCGTCAAAGTACCACTTGTTGTAGAAGAAGCGGTACAGCACACCCACCTGCTCCACCACCTTGGCAGGAAAGCCGGGATTGCGGATATAGGCATACCAGGCGCCGAACAGGCCGAGCAACATGACGATCGTCGCGCTCAGCTTCACCCACAGCGGCACCTCGTGCATCGCGTGCATCAAGTGCTCGTTGTAATAAATCGAGCCACTCCAGAACTCTGCGCTGGAAAGGAACGAGCCGGTGAAGACCCACCCGGCGAAGACAGCACCAAGCGTCAGCACGCCCAGCGGTACCAACATGGTCAGCGGGCTTTCATGGGGGTGATAGCCGGCGGTGCCATCATCACCATGCGCATGACCGTGAGCGTGATCATCGTGACTATGCACCGCGTGATCATGATGGTCGTCGTGCACGGCGTGCTGGATATGCTCCGAACCTGCCCAGCGAGCCTTGCCGAAGAAGGTCAGGAACATCAGGCGCCATGAATAGAAGCTGGTCATCAGCGCCGCAGTGACCCCCGTCCAGAAAGCGAACTGTCCGGCCTCAGTCCCGCTGGCGAAGGCCACCTCCAGGATGGCGTCCTTCGAATGGAAGCCCGCGAAACCGGCGTGGAACCAATAGACACCAACCCCGGTGATCGCCAGCGTGCCGGCCATCATCGCCCAGAAGGTAAGCGGGATGTGCTTACGCAGGGCGCCGTAATAGCGCATGTCCTGTTCGTGGTGCATGGCGTGGATAACCGAACCCGCACCGAGGAACAGCAGTGCCTTGAAGAAGGCGTGCGTGAACAGGTGGAACATCGCCGCGCCATAGGCACCGACACCCGCCGCGAAGAACATGTAACCCAGCTGCGAGCAGGTCG
>JBIIDJ010000093.1:0-9422 GCA_044238415.1 Novosphingobium sp. | reverse complement strand
CGGGGAAAACGTGCGATTTTCACTGATCCAGCGATAGCCCAAACATGGTTTATGATTGGCTAACGAAACCAGAGCGTCCATCCATTCCGCGACGAAATGACCCTTCGTTGCGGGGAACTGCGGATCCAGCGTCCTATTGCCCCTGACCTAGCGAGTAGCCAGGCACTCCGTCAAAGCGGTAAAGCTGCTCGGTCTTGACGAATTCGATGCCAGCTGCGGCGAGGCGGCGGAGCAGCTCGACCGTCATCGCCGGGTTGAAGGCTTTCCCCGCAGCCGGCTGGAAGCGGCAGCGCCAGTGATCGGTGCAGAAGGTGTCGGGATGGCCGGCCGGCCAGACTTTCACCCCGCGGTTGGTGATCATCGCCAGCGGGACCAGCGAGCCGACCGCAGCCTGCAGGCGGGCGGCGAGGGTATCCGGCGAGGTGCGGGCGCAGACAAACACGTCAATCCCGTCCAGCGCCTTGATTGCCGGCACTGCGGCGGGGGCTGCAATGGTGGGCAGGGCGGGCGCAGCCGGCTTGGCCGCATAGCGCACCGGTTCGAGCTGCTGCGGCAGTAGCCCCAGCCGCTCGATCACGGCATCGGCGAACCGCTCGGTCCTGGCCAGTTCTGCCGACTGGTCGGCCCGGTAAATGTCGGCCGGATGGATCCCGTCCTCGATGGTCCGCAGCCAGGCATTGTGGATCCGCTCGGCCGGGCCGTTCTGTCCGAGATGGACCAGCATCATGACCCCGGCGAGCAACAGGCCTGAGGGGTTGGCGATGCCTTGCCCGGCGATATCCGGCGCAGACCCGTGGATCGCTTCGAACATGGCGCCGTTCGCCCCGATGTTGGCCGATGCGCCAAGGCCTACCGAACCAGCCACTTCCGCCACAATGTCCGAGACGATGTCGCCATAGAGGTTGGCCGTGACCACGACGTCGAAATCCTGTGGCCGCGCCGCCAGCCGCGCCGCACCGATATCGATAATCATGTGATCCTGTTCGATTTCGGGGTAGCTGCGGCCGATCTCCGTGAAGACCTGCTGGAATAGGCCGTCGGTCAGCTTCATGATGTTGCTCTTGGTCAGGCAGGTAACCTTGTGCCGGCCATTGGCCCGGGCAAACTCGAAGGCGTGGCGCACGATCCGCTCGCACCCGGGACGGCTGACCAGCTTGAGACACTGATAGACCTCGTCCGTCTGGCGATGCTCGATCCCGGCGTAGAGGTCCTCCTCGTTCTCCCGCACGATCACAACGTCGAGCCGGGGATGCAGCGTCGGCACGAAGGGGGCATAGGCGCGGTTGGGCCGGATATTGGCGTAAAGACCCAGGGTCTTGCGCAGGGTAACATTCAGGCTCTTGTACCCGCTGCCAAGCGGCGTCGTGATCGGCGCTTTCAGGATCGCAGCGGCCTGCGCGATCGTTTCCCAGCCGGCCGCAGTGATCCCCGCACTATTGCCCGCGCGATAAACGGCCTCGCCCAGTTCGAGCGGCAGGCAGTGCAGCCGGGCACCGGCGGCTTCGAGCACCCGCAGTGTTGCATCCATGATCTCCGGGCCGATCCCGTCGCCATGAGCGACAGCGATCGTGGCGACGGCTGGTTCGGCCGGCTGAGCTGATATGGGGTGAGAGGTGGGGGCGATAGTGGCCATGGGTGTGCCCTGGGGTTGGCGTGCCCGGCACTTGGCTTTCGCAGCATCATTCTACAAATTGATTGTTCACCTCTCATCTATTACAAAATGAAATCATGCAACCAAACCTCGATCCGGATTGCCTGCGCGCCTTTGTCGCCGTGGCTGAAACCGCCAGCTTCACCGCCGCTGCCCAGCGCCTGTTGCGCAGCCAGTCGGCCGTGTCGCTCCAGATCAAGCGGCTGGAGGAGCAATTGGGCGTCCGCCTGCTCGACCGCAGCCCGCGCCTCGTCAGCCTGACCGGCGAGGGCGAACTGGTGCTGGATCAGGCCCGCCGCCTGCTGGCGCTCAACGACGAACTGGTCGCCCGGGCCCGTGAGCCGCAGCTGGCAGGACTGGTCCGGCTGGGTGTGCCGGAAGACTTCGCGACCGCGCATCTGCCCCGGCTGCTGGCCGGGTTCAGCCGGTCCCATCCCGGCGTTTCGCTTGAGGTCACCTGCGAGCTGACCTTGCCCTTGCTGGACCGGTTCACAGCCGGTGAGCTCGATCTGGCGCTGATCAAGCGCGAGCCATCGGGGCCGGCGACGGGTCGGCGCGTGTGGCGCGAACCGCTGGTCTGGGCGGCCGCATCACCCTTTGCCCTGCCACCGCAAGGAGAGCTGCTGCCGCTGGTGTGCTCGCCGCGGCCTTGCGTGCTGCGCCAGCGGGCGGTTCAGGCGCTGGATGCAGCGGGCCGGCCATGGCGGGTGGCCTATAGCTGCGCTTCGCTGGCCGGTAGCCAGGCGGCCTTGCGGGCGGGACTGGGCATTGCGGTGCTGCCGCGCGACATGGTCCCGGTCGATCTGTCCGTGCTGGACGATCACGGCTTGCCGACCCTCGCCGACCTTGAGGTGGCACTGATCGAGACGCCGGTGCTAAGCCCGCCCGCGCAGCGCCTGCGCGATACGATCTTGCACGAGCTGGAGCATGGTGGACGCCGGGGTGCTGAATAACAAAAGGGCCGGAAGGATTGCTCCTTCCGGCCCCCTTTGCTTGTGCAGAGTTGCTGGACTTAGAAGTCCATGCCGCCCATGCCGCCCATGCCACCGCCCATCGGCGGCATCGCGGGCTTGTCTTCCGGCTTCTCGCTGATCGCCGCTTCGGTGGTGATCAGCAGGCCGGCAACCGAAGCTGCATCCTGCAGGGCAGTGCGGACGACCTTGGTCGGGTCGATCACGCCGGCAGCCTTGAGGTTTTCATAGACGTCGGTTGCGGCGTTGAAGCCCATGTTCTCGTCATTTTCGCGCAGCAGGTTGCCAGCAACCACGGCGCCATCATGACCGGCATTGGCAGCGATCTGACGCAGCGGGGTCTGGATCGCGCGGCGCACGATGTCGATGCCCTTGGTCTGGTCGTCATTGCCGCCCTTGAGGCCGTCAAGCGCCTTGGTGGCATAGAGCAGCGCAGTGCCGCCGCCAGGGACGATGCCTTCTTCCACCGCAGCGCGGGTGGCGTGGAGGGCGTCGTCGACGCGGTCCTTGCGCTCCTTCACTTCGACTTCGGTGGCACCGCCAACCTTGATCACGGCCACGCCGCCGGCCAGCTTGGCCAGGCGTTCCTGGAGCTTTTCACGGTCGTAGTCGCTGGTGGTGACTTCGATCTGGGCGCGGATCTGTTCGACGCGGGCCTTGATCTCGTCAGCCGAACCGGCGCCGTCGACGATGGTGGTGTTGTCCTTGTCGATGGTGACCTTCTTGGCCTGGCCGAGCATGCCGAGCGTGACCGATTCAAGCTTGATGCCCAGGTCTTCGCTGATCATCTCGCCCTTGGTCAGGATCGCGATGTCCTGCAGCATGGCCTTGCGACGGTCGCCAAAGCCCGGGGCCTTGACGGCAGCGATCTTCAGGCCGCCGCGCAGCTTGTTGACCACCAGGGTGGCCAGGGCTTCGCCTTCGATGTCCTCGGCGATGATCAGCAGCGGACGACCCGACTGCACCACGGCTTCGAGGATCGGCAGCATCGCCTGGAGCGACGACAGCTTCTTCTCGTGGATCAGGATGTACGGGTTCTCGAGCTCAACCGTCATCTTTTCCGGGTTGGTGATGAAGTAGGGCGAGAGGTAGCCGCGGTCGAACTGCATGCCTTCCACGACATCGAGTTCGAATTCGAGGCCCTTGGCCTCTTCTACGGTGATCACGCCTTCCTTGCCGACCTTTTCCATCGCTTCGGCGATCTTCTGACCGACTTCGGTGTCGCCATTGGCCGAAATGATGCCGACCTGGGCGATTTCGGCCGAACCGGCAACGGCTGTCGAACGAGCCTTGAGGTTTTCGACGACCTTGCCAACGGCGATGTCGATGCCGCGCTTCAGGTCCATCGGGTTCATGCCGGCGGCAACAGCGGTCATGCCTTCGCGCACGATCGCCTGGGCCAGCACGGTGGCAGTGGTGGTGCCGTCACCGGCAGCGTCGTTGGCCTTGCTGGCGACTTCGCGCAGCATCTGGGCGCCCATGTTCTCGAACTTGTCCTTCAGTTCGATTTCCTTGGCGACCGAAACGCCGTCCTTGGTGATGCGCGGCGCGCCGAAGCTCTTGTCGATCACGACGTTGCGGCCCTTGGGGCCCAGGGTGACCTTCACCGCATTGGCGAGAATGTCGACGCCAGCGAGAATGCGCTCACGCGCGTCGCGGCCGAATTTTACGTCCTTGGCAGCCATTTTGCTTACCTTTCAGAATGGAATTGGGGTTGTGCATGGACCGCCTGGACCACTGTCCAGGCGCGAAAACGTCTCCTCAGCCGATGATGCCGAGGATGTCCGATTCCTTCATGATGATCAGGTCTTCACCGTCGATCTTGACTTCGGTGCCCGACCACTTGCCGAACAGCACCCGGTCGCCGACCTTGACGTCCGGCTTGATGCGGTCGCCTTCTTCGTTGTAGGCGCCTTCGCCAACGGCGAGCACTTCGCCTTCGGCCGGCTTTTCCTTGGCGCTGTCGGGGATAATGATGCCGCCGGCGGTCTTTTCTTCAGCCTCGACGCGGCGCACGAGCACGCGATCGTGCAGCGGACGGAATGCCATGGGGTTTACTCCCTTTTGCGTTGATACGATGTCAATTGGCACTCCCACCCGGAGAGTGCCAGCGAGGCGCATATGGGTGGGGGCCGGAGAGTCGTCAACCCCGGCGGCAGCGGAAAAAATTGTGCGAATTGAATCGCGTCAGGCGGGCAGCAGGCCCAACTGCTCACGCCGGTGCCAGCGCCAGGTCAGCATGGCGGCAACCACCACCAGTCCGACCGCCAGGCCGACCCAGACCCCGACCCCTTCGAGCGGGGTGTAAAAACCCAGCCAGATCGCCGTGACAAAGCCTACGGCCCAATAGCCGAACAGGGCAATGGCCATCGGGGTGCGGGTGTCCTGGAGGCCGCGCAGAGCCCCGGCGGCCACCGCCTGGGCCCCGTCGAACAGCTGGAAGGCTGCGGCAATCATCAGGTACTGGACCGCTAAACCCACCAGCGCCGCGTTTTGCGCGGCGGTCGGCTCCAGATAGAGCCGGAGGATGAAATGCGGGGCGAGCAGCATTAACGCCGAAGTGCTGGCCATGAAGCCCAGCGATACGGCCAGCGCGCTCCATCCGGCACGGCCGGCTGCTGCCCGGTCGCCCGCGCCGAAGTGATAGCCGACGCGGATCGTCGCCGCTTGGGCTACTCCGAACGGCACCTGGAAGGCCAGCGCGGCAAGGTTCAGCGCGAGGGTATGGGCGGCCAGCTCGGTTTCCCCGATCCGGCCCATCAGCAGGGCAGCGCCGCTGAACAGGCCGCCCTCGGCCAGCACGGTGAGCGAGATCGGCGCACCGATCACCAGCATCTGCTGCAGCCGCCGCCATTCCGGGCGCCACCACCGTCCGAAGATGCGGTAGCGCCGCAACTGCCGGTCGCGTCCGATCACGATGACATAGGCGGCCAGCATGGCCAGTGAGGTCAACACGCTCGACAGCGCTGACCCTTCAAGCCCGAGTGCCGGCGCGCCGAGATTGCCGAAGACCAGCACCCAGTTGCCGAAGATATTGGTCCCCAACGCCAGCAGGGTAATCGCCGTGGCATAGCCCGGCTTGCCCAGCGCGGCGACGAAGATCCGGAATGCGCTGGCCATGATCATCGGGATCATGGCCCAGGACAGGATGGCCAGGAAATCGCCGGACAGCCCGGCAATCACGGGATCCTGCCCGGTGGCCCGCAGGATGGTCTCGCCGGCAAAGCAGATCGCCATGCCGAGCAGGCCGAAGCCGACCGACATCCACAAGGCCATGCGCACGGTGCGGCGCACCTCGCGCACCGAATGGCGGCGGCGGCCCAGTTCAGCCGCGATCAGCGGCGCGCAGGCGCCGATCAGCCCGGTCAGTCCCCACATGGTCAGGCCAAAAATCGAGATGCCCAGGCTTGCGGCGGCCAGCGGCTGATCACCGAGCCGGGCAATGAAGATCACGTCGACCGCGTGAATTAGCATCTGCAACAGGTTGGTCGCGGCCAGCGGCAAGGCCAGCCGCAGCGTTGCGCCGAATTCGGTGCGCCAGGGGCCATGCGGCCCGGTCAAGGCGGAGTCCTGCGTCATGAAGCCGGTCCGGATAGGCCCGGCGCGACTGCCGGGAAAGGCAAATTTGCCCAGTTCCGTGGCTTTGACCGGCGGCGTGGCGAAAAGGCCACTGGCAGTCAGCGTTTTGCAGCCGTGCAGGCAGGGCAATGGACAGTGCGCCAAGCGCACTACCGGAATGGCGTCTGCGGCGTTATTAAGCGCCCTCGAGGTCGGGCCGAACCGGCCAGCGAAGGCAGGAGACAATGACGATGCGTAATCCAATGCAGGTTCTGGCGGCAGCCGGGCTGGCGCTGGCCCTGGCAGCCTGTGGCGGCCCGGCCGAACCGCCGGCGGGTGAAACCGTGACCACGGTTGATACCAATGCGGCATCTGCGGCCGGGGCCAGCCCGGCCGCAACCGTTGCGGCCGCCGGGGCCAAGCCTGCCGCCTATGCCCAGTGTGCTGCCTGCCACGCGGTCGAACCCGGCAAGCACGGCATCGGCCCCAGCCTGCATGGGGTTTACGGCACCAAGGCGGGCGAGATTGCCGGATTTGCCCTTTCCGAGAAGCTGAAGGCCTCGGGTCTGACTTGGGATGATGCCACGCTCGACAAATGGCTTGAAGCGCCGATGAAGATGGTGCCCGGCACCAAGATGTCCTACGCCGGGCTGAAGGATCCGGCCAAGCGGGCGGAGCTCATCGCCTATATGAAGACGCTGAAATAATCCGCCCGCGCGACTGGTCTGCGCGAGCGGCAGGCAAACGAAAAGGGCGGCTCCGGTAAGGAGCCGCCCTTGTTCTTTCGACCAGAGGCCGCTCGAAGCTTACTTGACTTCGACGGTGCCGCCAGCAGCGGTGATCTTGGCCTTGATGTCTTCGGCTTCGGCCTTGTTGACACCTTCCTTGATCGCCTTCGGAGCGGCTTCGACCAGCGCCTTGGCTTCGGTCAGGCCCAGGTTGGTGATCGCGCGGACTTCCTTGATGACGGCGATCTTGTTGCCGCCGTCGCCGGTCAGGATCACGTCGAATTCGGTCTTTTCTTCGACCGCAGCAGCAGCTTCGCCACCGCCGGCAGGGGCGGCAACGGCAACGGCGGCAGCAGCGCTCACGCCCCAGGCTTCTTCGAGAGCCTTGGCGAGGTCAGCAGCTTCCAGAACGGTGAGCTTCGAAAGTTCTTCAACAAGCTTGGCGATATCGGCCATGATGTTTCACTCCTAAAATGATGGTCCCGGCAAATGACCGGGAAAAATCGTTGAACGTCTGAATCAAGCTGCCTTGGCGTAGGCACCGAAGACGCGGGCCAGCTTCGCCGCCGGAGCGGTGGTGAGCTGGGCGACCTTGGTGGCCGGAGCCTGGACCAGACCGATGAGCTTGGCGCGCAGTTCGTCGAGCGAGGGCATCGAGGCAAGCGCCTTGACACCTTCGGGGGTCAGAACCTGTGCACCCATCGACCCGCCGACGATTTCGATCTTGTCGTTCGTCTTGGCGAATTCCACGATCGCCTTGGCGGCGGCCACCGGATCGACCGAAGCGGCGATCGCGGTCGGGCCGGTGAGCAGGTCACCGATCCCGGCATAGTCCGTGTCTTGGATGGCAAGCTTGGCAAGACGGTTCTTCGCAACCTTGTACGATGCGCCCGCCTCACGGATCTTCGTGCGCAGCTGGGTGGACTGGGCCACCGTCAGCCCGAGGTTGCGGGTGATGACCACCACGCCAACTTCGTTGAAGACCGCGTTGAGCGATGCGACCGATTCGGCTTTCTGCGAACGATCCATGCCTAACTCCTTCACAAATGACCGACCGGAAAGCCCGGACGGCCGGCTACGTTTGCCCGCACCGCGAAAGCGATGCGGAAAAGTCCGTGCGATGGGGAAGGAGGGCGCGTGAAACGCCGGGCCGGGCCCACCGGAAGCGGGCCGGAATTTGCTCTGTCCCCGTCTAGGCTGCGGATTAAGGGGGGAACCCCCAGCAGCTGTCTCGGACGGATGACACGCCGCCCGGAGGCTGCGGTCGGGGCGGGCCATTAGCGGGAATGGCTGTGAAGTCAAGCCGAATGGCAGGTGGTTGACGCCACCAACCCTTTCTTAACTATATCCTGCGATCCAGTCTGGGTAATCGCCCGCACCGGGTTAAACAGGGAAAACAAAGACGTGGCCGCTTCCCCAGAGACCACTGCTGCAAATGCCAAGGACGCGCCGGCCTGGCTGACCCCGCGCCGGCTCGACCGGATCGAGCAGATCACTATTGTCGCGCTTTGGTCGCTGCTGACCTGGCGCGTGCTCAATTCCGACAATCCGATGGCGCCGCTGCTGCTACTGGCGGAAAGCACGATCCTGCTGTTCGTGCTGATCCGCCGCCCGACCGAGCAGATCTCGATGCGGCTGGGCGACTGGCTGCTGGCAGCCACCGCCACTTACGCGCCGCTGCTGATCATTCCTTCGCAGGAACTTTGGCCTGCGCTTGAGCCGGTGGCGATCGCGCTGGTGCTGGCCGGTATGACGATCCAGATTACCGGCAAGCTGTTCCTGCGCCGCAGTTTCGGGATTGCCCCGGCCAACCGCGGGATCAAGCGTGACGGGATGTACCGCTTGGTCCGCCATCCGATCTATGCGGGGTATCTGGTCACCCACATTGGCCTCATCATGGTCATGCCGAGTCTTATCAATCTGGTGATCTATGTGATTGGCTGGTGGGCTCAGATCTTGCGGATCGAGGCCGAGGAAAAGCTGCTCGGCCAAGACCCGGACTACCGCGATTACATGCAGCAAACGCGCTGGCGGTTGATTCCCGGCATTTATTGAGCCAGTTTGCTCCAACCGGGGGGCAAAGTGAAAGGGCGGCGCTTCGGGGGGAGCGCCGCCCTTTCCAATTTACCCGCTGCCAATCCGGGCCTTCGTGGGCGATCAGGTGCGGTCTGGCTGATAGCCGATCAGGTCACCTGGCTGGCATTCAAGCACCTCGCAAATTGCCTCGAGCGTCGAAAAGCGGATCGCCTTGGCCTTGCCGGTCTTGAGGATCGAGAGGTTGGCCAGGGTAATGTCCACCCGCTCGGCCAGTTCGGTCAGCGTCATGCGGCGCTGGTGCAGCAGTTCATCGAGCTTGATCACGATGCGGTCTCCGGCAGTGGGGTCAATTGCAGCGGGCGCCATCAGACGGTTCCTTCCAGATCTGCGCGCATCGCTGCGCCGTGGCGGAACACGCGGGCCAGGATGAACAGGATCAGCACCAGCAGGACACCCGACATGTCGAGATCGAGATCG
>JBIIDJ010000091.1:0-9533 GCA_044238415.1 Novosphingobium sp. | reverse complement strand
GGCGTTGCGGGCAGTCAAGGCGCACAAGGCCGAATCCCAGGCTTACAGGATACTTGAAAGCGGTTTGGCCCGGCTGGCGGAAGGACACCGGGCTTTTGTGCGCGACAAGGCTTTAGGGACATTTGCACTTCATGTGGGGGGTGCGCTTACCTTGAGCGTGCTTGCTTGGCTGGCCGTCACGAAATGGGGCCTTGGTCTGGCTTTGTTTCTGCCATTGATAGCACTCTTCGTCAGAGCATTACCGTTGCTGGCGACGGTTCAGGAAGCCTGGCAAAGCTGGGCGCATGCGCGACCGGCACTGGTTGAGGCGGAGCAGCTGATCGCCCGGCTTGAGGCTTGCCGCGAGCCCGCCGACGAATCAGGAGAGATCTTGCGGTTTGCCGCGACACTGACGCTGGCCAATCTGAACGTCCGGTTTGCCGGGCAGGATGTGGCTGCAGTGGATGATGTGTCGCTCACAATTCCGCGCGGATCGATTACTGCCATTGTTGGGCCTTCAGGTGCCGGGAAAAGTACCCTGGCCGATGTCTTGGCGGGACTGCTTGCGCCCGATTCCGGTGAGCTCTTGCTGGATGGCATTGCGCTCGACCCGGCCCGGCGCCGCGCCTGGCGCGGGGCAGTGGCCTATGTCGAACAGGACCCGGTCCTGCTTACCGCCTCGGTCCGCGGCAACCTAATGTGGGCCGCACCGGCCGCAACCGAGGCGCAGTTGTGGCAGGCACTTGATGATGCCCAAGCGGCGGACTTTGTTCGGGCGCTCCCTGCAGGCCTGGACACACTGCTGGGTGACGGCGGGCGGCGTCTTTCGGGCGGGGAGCGTCAGCGGCTGATGCTGGCGCGGGCCTTGTTGCGCGATCCCCAACTCCTGATTCTCGATGAGGCAACCAGCGCGCTGGATGCGGCGAACGAAGCTGCGATTGTCGCCGCCTTAAGGCGCCTGCGCGGTCAGATCACCATGTTGCTGATCTGTCACCGCGGCAGCCTGCTCGAACTGGCGGATCAGGTGGTTCGGCTTGATGCCGGGCGACTGGTTGACGAAACCTGAGCGGCGAACCAAATGATGGACAGTTCACTGGCGATTAAGCCGTTACGTATTAGGCAGGGGGAAACCAATGGGGGTTCAGGCGCTCGGCCGTCGCTGGCCTCGGTCCGCCAGCTCCCGCTCCCCAACAAACAGGAAGACCACGCGATGAACCTGCCCCGACGTGTCCGCGCCGCGGCCCTTGCACTTGTTGCACTTTCGCTGGGATCGGCCAGTGCCGTTCCGCTGGCCGCCCAGCCAGGCGCCACGCCGCCGGCTGGTTGTACCGGGCCGGCGAGTGCGACCTGGCTGAATGTCGTGGTGGAAGGTGTGCGGAACGGCAACGGGCTGATCGCGATCACGCTTTATGCTGACATCCCGTCGAAGTTTCTGGTCCGCAAGGGCTCGCTCTATGTCGGCCGGGTCGATGCCACGGCTGGGACCACCCGTGGCTGCATCTTCGTCCCCAAGCCTGGCGTCTATGCAGTGGCGATCTATCACGATGAGGACGGTGATCAGTCGTTAGATCGCAGCGGGATCGGACTGCCGACCGAAGGCTTCGGTTTCTCCAACAATGCGCCGACTCTCGCCGGTCTGCCACAGTTCAAGGCGGTGCGGCTCAATGTTGCGAAGACTGGTCTGACCTCGCGGATCAGTCTGCGCTACCCGTAAATCTCCGGCAATTCGCGCGGCGCCTGGTCTTCGGCCAGGGCAAATGCGCGCGGATCGTCTACGTCGAGCCACCAGGCTTCGCCGATGTCCATGGTCGCAGCGCGGCCGGCATCGGCCAGCCGCTGCATTCCTTCGGACAGACTACCAGCCTGCCCCGCATCGATCGCTGCCCGGATTGCGGCGGCCAGTTCGGGCGTGGCCAGAAAAGCTCCGCAATCAACTGCATCATAGGGCGCAATGGTCTTTCCAATGGCGCGGATAAAGCCGTCTGCACCGGTCCGGACCCAGGTGGCATCATCGGGATCGATCAGGGGGTGATCGGTGCGCCGGTCAATCGCGAGGGTTACGCCGCGATCTGGCCCTCCTTGCCGGGCCAGCTGCATGAGGATTGGGCCGGAGAAGATATGATCGCTCATCATCAGCAGGTAATTGCCATCGGTCGCTGCAGCGCCGGCCATGACCGACCAGCCGTTCGGCTTTGACCAGTCCGCCACTCGAACTGGCTCCACGTTGATTCCTGTCCGCTCCGCCAAGGCTGGCAGGCCTGACTCCAGCCGGTCGGCCTCATGGCCGGTCACAACGACCACACGGTGCGCCCCGGCCGACTTGGCCTGGCGCACCCCCAGCTCCAGCAACGGCACCCCGGCAATCGGGGTCAGCGGCTTGGAATCGGAAATGGCCCGCAGGCGGCTGCCGAACCCGGCGGCGATGATGACGGCGTCCATTGGCTGTTCCCCAAACGGAAACGGCGCCGGAAACAATCCGGCGCCGTTCCTTGATTCAGTCGTTCCGCTTACTCGGCAGCGATGGCCGGAGCAGCAATGTAGTCCTCGACCATCTGGGCGGCCAGATCGTCGTTGAACTGCTGCGGCGGGTGCTTGCAGAAATAGGCCGATGCACCAATCACGGCCCCGCCTTCACCGCGGTCCAGCGCCAGCTTGGCGCAGCGGATCGCGTCCATCACGCAGGCGGCCGAGTTCGGGCTGTCTTCGACCGAGAGACGCAGTTCCAGTTCCATCGGCACGTTGCCCCACTGCAGGCCTTCGAGGCGCAGGAAGCACAGCTTGTTGTCCTTCTGCCACGGAACATAGTCCGACGGGCCGACGTGGATGTTCTCGTCTTCAAGGCGCTGGGCCAGCATGGCCTGAACGGCTTCGGTCTTCGATTCCTTCTTCGAACCGAGGCGCTGGCGGTCCAGCATGTTCATGAAGTCGGTGTTGCCACCGGTGTTGAGCTGATAGGTCCGCTCAACTGTAACGCCGCGGGCGGCGAACAGGCTGGACAGCACGCGATGAACGATCGTGGCGCCAACCTGGGCCTTGATGTCGTCACCCACGATCGGGATGTTCTTGGCGCGGAACTTGGCTTCCCATTCCGGGTTGCTGGCGATGAACACGGGCATGCAGTTGACCACGGCAACGCCGGCTTCAAGCGCACAGTCCATGTAGAATTCGGTCGCAGCCTGCGAACCGACCGGCAGGAAGTTGATCAGGACTTCGGCGCCCGAATCCTTGATCGCCTGAACGATGCGGTCCTTATCGGCCTCGGGCTCGCTGGCCACGATGAAGCCCTTTTCGCCAACCGTGGTCATGTGCGGAGCAACGCCGTCCGAAACCATGCCCATGATGACCTTGGCACCGGTGGCCGGCACGTCAGGCTGGAACACGGCAGTGTTGTTCGGCTTGGCGAAGATCGCTTCGGCGATATCCTTGCCGACCTTGCGGGCGTCAACGTCGATGCCGAGGACGAAGGAAACGTCGCCCGCGCCGTAGCCGCCGATCTTGTCGTGGATCAGACCCTGCGAGGAATTGTTCTGGCGATAGTACTCAACCCCCTGGACCAGCGAGCTGGCGCAATTCCCAACGCCAATCATGGCGACCTTGATGGGCTTCATTATGTCTCAATCCTTCTCGAGCGGCGCTCAGCAACCTTCGCAAAGGCCGCTGCATTGTGAAATCGCGCGCCAAAAGCAAGAAGTTTGGCGCAGGTCAAGCCGAATGCCGCCAAGACGCTCGCGGAAAGACCGCCGACGCCCCGTTCATCCGGTGTCGATTTTCACGGTATTCCTGATGAATACCGCTGTTCGTCGACATGTGCCTGCGCAATGCAGGCTTAATAGCATAGCACCAATCGCGATTCGAGCAAATCACCTGCTTTGCCCGGTCGTATGGCGGCGCCGCGCAGGTCGGTTCATTCGGCCGGATGGACCTTTTCGGGCAGAAAGGCATATCCGGTGCGGGCGACATTGCGCTCTATTGCGCCAGGATCCTCGCGGAACTGGGTGCTGAGCCGCGCGTAGAAACGCCACTGGACGAAGAAAAAGGTTAGCACGGCATAGGCGGCAATCATGATGAATCCGGCCGCCCAGGCCTCGGCCAGACCAAATGGCACCAGGGTCCATAGGAAAGTATTGCGGCGGCCCGAAACAAGCCGGAAACGCCGCTCGATTGGTCCGGCATCGTCCAGCTGGGTTCCGGCCAGGCGGCGGAAAATCTCGCCCTGCAGGGCCTCGGCCAGGGCAAAGAACACAATTAGCGCGGCCACCGCCCAGGCCCAGGCCGTCTCCAGCCAGACGGCTATCCCGACGTACCAGAGGTATTCTACAATCTTGTCGCCGACGTGCTCCAGGTCACCCCACGGCGAGAACTCGTAGCGGGTTCTGGCAAGCTTGCCGTCCACGCCATCGAGCGGCCCGATCAGGAGCGCCAATAGCAGCGCAGGCCAGACCGCTCCGCTGGCAAACAGCCAGGCGGCATAGAGTCCGAGCAGGAAGATCGTCACCGACAGCATGTTGGGGGTGATTGGGGTCGGGAGCAGCAGCCGCGTGAGCAGGTTCTCGATTGGAGGGTGGAGAAACCTGGCCGGCCAGTCGAGGCAACCCTTTTGCGCCGCAGCCAGCAGCTCGGTGGTAGTGGAGCGCGCGCCGGGGGCGTCAGATAGCTGCCGCCACAGCAAGGACACGCGCCGTCGGCGAGGCGGCGAATAGCTGTCGATGTTGGAAAAATCGAACCGCGCAGGCTGGCCCATGCCCACTTCTGCCAGCATCCGCGCCGACAAGGGCTGGTTCGGACGCAAGGCAGCAAAGCGCACACGATCGAGCGAACCGGCTGGCAGAAATACCACCCCGCCATCCATCCCGCCCTGACCAGACCATTGGCCGAGCAGCGGCGCTGCGGGCTCGGCCAAGGCTGCGGCTTCGTTGAACGGTGCCAGCAGGCGCTCGTCGATCACCAGACCGTCATTGATCACCAGCAGCGACCGATCCTGGCTGAGCGCAGCGATCCGGTCCCGGGTTGCAGACCATTCGACCTGTGCTCCCAATCGGCGCGCCTCGCCCTCGATCCTGGGGTGCAGGGCGTCCTCGCCCGCCGCGCCGAGGACAAGGAACCCGTCAACGCCCAACGCCTGCAACTGGCGCATCTGGCGGACCAGTATCGGGATGCCGCCTACGGTCAGGGCGGCCCGCAGGCCGGCCGCGTCGGTACGGGTCGATTGCGCTATAAGGAGTCCTACAGGAGGTCGTGCATGCATGGCTGGATCAGCTCCGCCTGATCGGCCAGCCAGCCAAGACGGCCGACGGGCCCATGGTTCAAACGGCCGAACCGGCTTGCCGGTCCCGCCTGGTTGCCCCGCGACCCTGTGCGCACCCGGCCAGGACTATGCGTGTGCCACGCCCCCTGTTCCTGACCTGAGAACCCATATAAGGAGCGAACATGGCAGCGCCAAGGCAGGCGGACGCTAAGCCGCCAGACGAATGAGGGGAGCGCAGTTTGGATAACACGATGACGGGGCCGGGGCAGGCCAAGCAGGTGCGCCCCCAACGGCCGCGCGAATTGCAGGATCCGCTCAACCATTATCTCTATCACCCGCTTGCCTGGCAACTGGCGAAAAGGTTGGCTCACACACCGATTACCCCCAACATGGTTTCGGTGCTGGGTGCGCTGATGGTCGTGGCTGCCGGGGTGGCCTATGCTAATCTCGCCTGGCCGGTTGGTGCCGCGCTGGGCATGGCCTTGCATATGGGCTGGCACGTGGTCGATGGCGCCGATGGCGATCTGGCCCGTCTGACCGGACGATCAAGCCCGATTGGCGAAATGGTAGACGGGCTGTGCGACTATGGCAGCCATATCGTGCTTTACCTCATCCTCGGGTGGGTGCTCGCGCAGGAGTCCGGCCAGTTCGGCGGCGCAACCGGCTGGGTGCTGTTGGTGGTGGCCGGGGTCAGTCATGCCGTGCAATCGAACCATGTCGAAGTGCAGCGACGGCAGTACCAGTGGTGGGTCTATGGCATCCCCTGGCTACGCCACAGTCATGGCAAGGACGAATCCGCCACAAGCAAAAGCTTCTTCGGAGGTCTGGTTTCAGTCTATCTCAATGCGGCCAGCGGCATGACCCCCCATGCATTGCGGATCGACAGTGCGGTTGATGCCGCCCAAGGCAATCCGGCCCGGCTTGCACAAATCGCTGCCGCCGTCCGGGCTGAGGCACCGCCGCTGCTGCTAATGTGCAAGGTGCTCGGCCCCAATCCGCGGGCTATCGTGCTGGGCCTGTCGATGTTTGCCGGAACCCCGCTTTACTATCTGCTGTACCAGGCGGTCGTGCTTAATCTGCTGCTGGTGCTGTCGGTGCGGATGCACAATGCTGCGGCGCGGCGAATTGCCGGGGCAATCGGGGCCTAGAATTCGCCGCCGGGGCGGCTATCATCGCCGAATGCTGCACGCCCATCTGCTTGATGCTGCCCGCGCCATTTCCGGCGAAGTGGTGGCCCTTCGCCGCGCCATCCATGCCGAACCGGAACTGGGGCTCCATACCCCCAGGACCAGTGCCAAGGTCCGCGCCGCGCTTGCCGACCTGCCGCTGACCTGGCGTGAGGGGCCATCCACCACCGGCCTGGTCGCAACGCTGCAGGGTGGGGCTGGACCGGGCCGTCATGTGCTGCTGCGCGGCGACATGGATGCTCTTCCCATGCCCGAGGAAACCGGGCTGGACTTTGCCTCGCAGATTCCGGGGGCGATGCACGCTTGCGGTCATGACGCTCACACGGCGATGCTGGCGGGTGCGGCGCGGGTCCTCGCTGCCCGCCAGGCCGAGTTGAAGGGCACGGTATCCTTCATGTTCCAGCCTGGCGAGGAAGGCCACCACGGCGCCCGCTTCATGCTGGAGGACGGGCTGATCGATCCCCTGCCGGACGCTGCTTTTGCGCTCCATGTCATGCCCAATGCCAGGCACGGGCTGGTGGCCGGGCGGGCCGGGCCGCTGATGGCTGCGGCTGACCAGTTCGAGATTACGGTCCGGGGAGCAGGCGGCCATGCCTCGATGCCGCACCAGACGCAGGATCCGGTCCCGGTCGCCTGCGAAATTGTGCTGGCGATCCAGACCATGGTCACCCGCAAGTTCAATGCCCATGATCCGGTCGTGGTCACCGTCGCCCGGATCGAGGGTGGTACGGCGCACAACGTTATCGCCGATTTCGCTTCGCTGAAAGGGACCATGCGGACGCTGTCGGCCCACCACCGGGCGCAGCTTCACGATGCCCTGCGCCAGCTCGCCAGCGGGATTGCTGCTGCCCACGGGCTCAGCGCGGATGTCCAGATCATCGAGGGGTTCCCCGTTACGGTCTGCGATCCGCGCGCGGTTGCCTTTGGTGAGGCGGTGACTGCCGGATTGTTCGGTCCGCAGGCGTGGCAGACGCTGGCTACCCCGATCATGGGTGCAGAGGACTTCTCCTATGTGCTCGAAAAGGTTCCTGGCGCGATGTTCTTCCTGGGCGTGGCGGAGGATGGGGCGGACTGGCGTTCGTGCTGCGCGATCCATTCGCCGCGGATGATGGTCGATGAAACGGTCCTGCCGAGCGGCACGGCCCTGCTGGCCGCGCTGGCCGAGCAGTTCCTGGCCGAAGGGTTCTAGACCGGGCGCGACATCGACCAGAAGTGGGGGCCGCCCATGACCGGCACGTCCCACTCCTCGTGGACCGCAAACCCCAGCCGCAGGTAAATGCCGACATTGCTTTCGGTGGCAGTCTCGAGCAGCGCGGGCTTGCCGGCGGCGGCAGCCTCGGCCAGCCCGGCGCGGATCGCCAGCCCGCCCAGCCCCTGGCCCTGACAATCGGGCCGCACCCCGGCATAGCGCAGGTAGAACCAGTCCTCACCGGGCGCGAGGTGCGCGCCGATCGCATCCCCCACGGTAGAGGCACGCAGGATCCGCCGCCCGAAGATGCGCAGCAGCCGCAGCCCCTCCGTGGGCCACAGCGGATCGTGGTGGTGGACCTTGCCCGGCACCCGCCACAGCGTAACCGCCTCGCAGCCCGGCGTGCCCAGCGCCATGCCGTGGCGCTGATGATCGTCCCACAGCCAGGCGAACATCCGCGGCAGGCGGCGGGCCCGCTCCGCCGGATCGGGGATGATCCAGCTGATTGCCGGGTCGGTCTGGAAGGCGGCAGACAGCGTCGCGATTGCAGCAGTGCGATGCTCTGGCCCCAGCCGGATGATCGTGCGGTCCATCACCGCCCCCGCCGCGCCGGGCCCAGCAGCAGTGCCAGGAAGGCAGCGGTGAACACCAGGTCCCCCGCCAGCACCGGGCCTGTACCCGGCGCCGCTGTTCCCGCCAGCACCGCAGGAGCCAGCAGCACGACCAGCCCCAGCTTGCCCGCCACCCCGGCCCACAGCGCCGGGGCCAGCCGCACCGGATCGCGCGCGACGATTGCATAGAGCAGGCCAAAACCCGCCACCAGCACGGCGCTGATCTTTGCTGCTGTATCCAGCGCGCCATCGATCAGCACCGGCAGGCTGACCAGCCAGTTATAGGCTGCCGCGCCCCACAGCATCCAGTTCCAGCCGCGCCCCGGGTTGCCTTCGCGCATCGTCGCTCTCCGCTTTCGTCCCGCTCAGGCCGCGACGCGCGGGAGCGAGGCGAAGCTGGTAAAGATCACGCGCGTGTCGGCGGCAAAGTCCACCGGCAGGCTGGCGGCAAAGCGGGTGGCCGCACCCGCCCCGGCCAGCGGCGTGAGGAAGGACCGCATCGACCAGTCCGGGCATTCGCGCCGTTCGCGCTCGTCCCGGCGGATCACGACCAGGCCGGTGTGGCGCGGATCGGCGGCAATGCGGGCCATCGTTTCGTCCACCCGCTCGGCCGGGCCTTCCAGCAATTGCATGAAGTGCACGCCGTTATAGGCGAGCAGCCCGGTTATCGCATTGCCACCGTTAATCCGGGCAGCCTCCTCCACCAGCGGGCCAAGGTGCGCTTCGTGAAAGGCCGGGCCAACGGAACTCACGTAAATCAGTGACAGCATTCGGGTCCTCTCCTCCCCCCGGGAGCATCCCGCATGCGACTCCGCCGCAGGACACTGGCAGACCAGCAGATTGTCACCGCCGGCGCAAGCTGGCCGGCGGACCGGTGCCTGATTGCGCCGCCGCCGCCCCCGGCACGCCGCCCCGGGTGACACCCTGTCCGGCCCGATTTCCAATTCCAGCCAAGGGCTTGGCGCGAACAAGGTGACAGACCACGCCGATTGGCCCGTCACCCGCCGCCCCGTCACCTGCCGGCCCGTCATCCGGTGCCCCGTCATCCGGTGCCCTCGTCCAGCGCGTCGCTGCCGCTGCGCACCTTGGCCACCAGCACGGCGAAATAGCCCGCCCAATCGCGGCGCAGGGCGGCGCTGTTCCGGTCAACCGGCTGGTAATGGCGGTTGCGCGCTGAAAGCAGGAAGATCGTCAGCCGCTCGTCAAACACCCGCCTTGTGCCAACCAGCTCGCCGCGGTGGTGCACCGGCACTTCCACTCCGTTCAAGGCCCGGTCCAGCGCGGCCTGGTGCAGCGCGTCATAGCCCGATTGCAGCGCCGCC
>JBIIDJ010000090.1:0-9603 GCA_044238415.1 Novosphingobium sp. | reverse complement strand
GCGGAACGCCAGCTAGCCATCTTTGACCGCCTGCCCGAACAGGAACAACGCGATCTCCTTGGCCTGGTGATCCGCTCGGCCGGGGAAGGCGAAGCCGAGAGTGCACAGCTTCGCGCGGCCTACCTCACCGGCGATATCGACCAGCTCGCCGCGCTCGATCATCGGGGTCTGCTGGCCGACGCGGAGCTGCGCCAGGCGCTGCTGGTGGGCCGCAACCGGGCCTGGCTGGACCAGCTCGGGCCGATCCTGCAACGCGGCGAGAAGCCGCTGGTGGCGGTTGGCGCGCTCCACCTGGTCGGCTCAGACGGGCTGGTCGCCGGACTCGCCGCACGGGGCTACCGGATCACCCGCCTACAGTAGCTTGCATTTCGCGGCCATTACCGCTAACGGCCCGCGCTTCCCGTCATGGTCATCCCTGGAGGCGTGGCGGAGAAGATGTTTCATCCAGAGTTTTGAAAGGCAATGCAATGAGCGATACGCTGCACCTGCCGGCCGAGACGCGCGAACGGGCAGGCAAGGGAGCCTCCCGTGCCCTGCGTCGTGAAAGCCGCGTCCCCGCCGTCGTCTATGGTGGCAATGAAGAGCCCCTGGCGATCCACGTCGAAGAAAAGCTGCTGGTCAAGCAGCTTGGCACTGGCCACTTCTTCAACTCGATCGTCGAAATCGAAGTTGGCGGCAAGACCGTGCGCACGCTCCCCAAGGACGTTGCCTTCCACCCTGTGAGCGATCGTCCGCTCCACGCGGACTTCCTGCGCGTTTCAAAGGACCACAAGGTCCATGTGAACGTGCCGGTGCATTTCGCCAACGAAGATGCCTCGCCGGGTCTGAAGCGCGGCGGCGTGCTCAACATCGTCCTGCACGATCTTGACGTCGTTTGCGCCCCCGACAACATTCCGGACGAAATCGTGATCGACGTCACCGGCCTTGAAGTCGGCGCATCGATTCACATTCACGACGTCAAGCTGCCGGCCGGCGTCACTGCCGCCCACGCCGATCGTGACGACACCATCGCCACCATCGTTGCTCCTTCGGGCCTGCGCAGCGAAGAAGGCGACAACAGCAAGACCGACGCGGCTTCCTAAGTCCTTCCGGTTGACCGGGGCAGCCCTGCTGGCCCACACAGGCCGGGCCGCAGCGATGCGGCCCGGCTTCGTTTTGGAGAACGCGCGTGCAACTCTGGGTCGGCCTTGGCAATCCTGGTCCGCAATATGCGCTGCACCGGCACAATGTCGGCTTCATGGCGATCGACACAATTGCCGAAGCGCACAATTTCGGTTCGGAAGCAAAGAAGTTCCAGGGTTGGCTGCGCGAAGGCCGGATCGGCGGCTCCAAGGTCCTGCTGCTCAAGCCCGCCACCTTTATGAACGAGAGCGGCCGCTCGGTGGCAGAGGCGCTGCGCTTCTACAAGCTGGAGCCAGACGCCCTCACCGTGTTCCATGACGAGCTCGATCTGGCCCCGTTCAAGGTCAAGGTGCGGACCGGCGGCGGCCTTGCGGGACATAATGGCCTGCGCTCGATCAACCAGTACCTTGGCCCCGATTTCCGCCGGGTGCGCATCGGGATAGGGCATCCCGGACACAAGGATCGGGTGACGGGGCACGTGCTGGGCAATTACGCGAAATCCGAAGCAGATGATTTGGCCGCCATGCTGGGCGCCATTGCGGCCGAAGCCGAATGGCTGGCCAAGGGTGAAGATACCCGGTTCATGAGCGATCTGGCCCTGCGTCTGGCCGATTGAGGCCATGCAGCGCGTACTCGTCATCGGTTCGCCGGGCGCCGGCAAATCCACGCTGTCGCACCGGTTGGCTGCGTGCACCGGGCTGCCGCTGTTTCACCTCGATCAGATGTTCTGGCAGCCCGGGTGGGTCGAGCGGGATCGTGACGAAGGCCGCGCCGAACTGGCTGAAGTGCTAGCCGGGGACCACTGGATCATCGATGGCAATTACGGGTCCACCCTGCCAATGCGGGTCGCCCGCGCCGATACGGTGGTCTGGCTCGACTATTCAACTTGGCTATGCCTGGGCCGGGTGTTCAAGCGCTGGTGGCAATACCGCGGCAGGGCGCGCCCCGACATGACCGAGGGTTGCCCGGAGAACCTCAACCTCGAATTCCTGTTTTATGTCCTGATGTTCCGGGGCAATTGGCAGGCACGCAATGCCGCCGCGCTGGGCAGCTTTGCCGGAACGGTGCATCGCTTTGACCGTCCGGCCGAAGCCGATGCCTGGTTAGAGTCTTTGGGCCGGGGTTGAACGCGCCGGAGGTGGCATTAGCTTGGTGCCACAAGAAAAACCCTGGGAGTCCCGCATGACCAAGCTGACCCGCCGCGGCCTGATTGCCGCCACCGCCGCTTCGACTGCGGCCCTCGCCGCTACACGCGCCGTCGCCAGTGAGGCCACGGCACCATCGCTGAAAGGCATGAGCGTGCTGGTGACCGGGGCATCATCAGGCTTCGGCTATGTCGGCGCACTGCACTATGCCCGGTTGGGGGCGAAAGTGTTCGCGACGATGCGCAACCTGCCTCGGCCCGAAGCGACTGAACTGGCTGCCACGGCCAAGGCCGAACGGCTGGACATCACGATCCTCCAACTGGACGTGACCGACGAAAACCAGGTCATCAAGGCAGTGCAAACGGCTGAACGACTGGCTGGCGCAGGGCTGGACGTGGTGATCAACAACGCCGGGATCGGCCAATCCGGCCCGATCGAGGTGCAGGATCTGGCCGCCATGCAGCTGGCCTTCGATACCAACGTTTTCGGAGTGCAGCGGGTCCAGCGGGCCGTGCTGCCGGCCATGCGGTCGCGCAAGAAGGGACTCATCGTCAACATCTCCTCCCAGCTTGGCCGGGTGATTGCCCCATCGGGCGGTCCCTATTCGGCGACCAAGTTTGCGCTGGAAGCGATGAGCGAGCAGTTGGCCTATGAAGTGGCGCAGCACGGGATCGAGGTGTGCATCATCCAGCCCGGCGGCTATCCGACCAAGGTGTGGTCCAACCGCAATCGGTATAACCTTGATCTCAAAGGCCGGATCGATAGCGAGCGGGCCGCTGCCTATGGCCCGCTGGTCGAACGGATGGGCACCGAAACCGGCGGCGGGCGCAATGCCGATCCGCTGGACGTGCCTCGCGCCATTGCCGAAATTGCTGCCCTGCCTGCCGGTCGCCGCCCGCTGCGCCGGGCCGTTCACCCTGGCAACAGGCCGCAGGAAGCGATCAACCGGGTCTCTGCCGAAACCCAGGTCAACTGGCTTGGCGCTTCTCCATTTGGTCCCTGGGTTAAGGCCGTGCATGATTGAGCTGGGCGTCGAATTTCTTGACAATCGTTAGCTGCTGAAACGGCCGTTAACCTTTGCAACCCCCTGCATTTCGCGGTTGGCACGACGATTGCGTGGAACTGTGTCAACCATTCGATTTGCAGGGGATACCCATGAAAGTTGCACGTCACATCACCCAGCTCGCGGCGATTGCCGGTCTGGCCTTCACCTCGGCTCCGGCATTCGCCGATGCCATCACGCTTGGTTCGGGCAATATCGGCCAGACCTACACGTTCAACTTCGGCGGCTTTGCCGATGGCAACACTATCAACGGCCTGACGTCGACCGGCTCTTTCACGCTGACCGGCGTCACCGCGACGAGCTATACCTTCAGCTACAGCCTGACCAACACGACGTCCAATCCGCTGGATTCGCGTCTGTCGGGCTTCGCTTTCAACACCAATCCCAACATCAAGACCGCCAGCTCGACCGGGGCGTTCAGCTATACCACCGTGGGTGGCAGCTATCCCAACGCGATCGGCAGCGTCGACGTGTGCTTCAAGGATGCCAAGACCGGCTCGTGCTCGGGCGGCGGCAGCGGCGGCCTGTTGGATGGCCAGACCGGCACCGGCAGCTTCACGCTGAACTTCGCGCAGCCGCTGACCTCGCTGACACTCAGCGATTTCTTCGTGCGTTATCAGTCAATCACCGGCGCAGGCAACATCACCTCGGCCTCTGGTGCCGGCACGCTGAGCAGCACCGGCGGTTCGACCAGCACCACCAGCACTGGCGGCACGCCGGTTCCGGAACCGGGTATGCTGGGTCTGCTCGGCCTGGCCCTGGCCGGCATGGCTCTGGCCCGCCGCCGTCAGCGGGTCCGCGTAGCCTACGCCTGATGCATTGAAGAGCCTGGCCAAGCGGCCGGGCTCTTACCCTCCGGTGCGCGTGGCTTCGGCCAGGTGCATCTGGATCGTCTGGTTCTGAGGCGCCTGTTCTGCCGCTCGGCGGAGCAGGCGCTTCGCATTTTCGAGGTCCTCGCCAGCGCGGAACCGGACCCAGCCCGCCGTATCGAGCACCGAGGCATTGTCCGGCGCCTGCTTCAGCGCGCGATCGGCAAAGTCGCGGGCTTTGGCGTGATTGCCCAGCATCGACTGGGCATAGGCCATATTGTTCAGCACCAGCACGTTCTTGCCATCCGTAGCGGCCAGGATCCGTTCATAGGCAATTGCCGCCCTCGCCCAATCGCCACGCTTGATGGCGGCATCACCTTCGGACAGGTCCACCGCAATGACCTGCGGGGTGGGACGCGCCGCGCGCGCCGCATAGCCCTCGGCGCGGGGATCGCTGGCAGCCTTGGCCGCCTTGGCCATCAGAGCCAGTTCCTCTGGCCGCGCCTCGGGACTGTCGGCAATCAACTGAATCGCGGCCATGGCCCCGCGGGCATCACCGCTGGCCAGCCGCGCTGCGGCCAGCTGTGCGGCGATCTGCCGGTTGCCGGGCTGGGCGCGGGCGATCGGCCCGAGCTGCGCCGCGGCGAGCTGGCTCTGCCCCAGCTTGAGCAGGGCTTCGGCATAGAGCGGACGAAGCGGGTGGACCTGCGGTAGATCCGCTTCGAGCGGCTGGATGATCTTGCGGACCTCTTCCCACTGCTTCATCGCCACCCCGGCCCGGGCGTGGAGATAGACCACTGCCGGATCACGCGGAGCAACCGCTGAAGCCGCCTTGGCCACTTCCAGCATGTCCTTGAACCGGCCAAGATCGCCCAGTGTTGCTGCGCGGCCCGTCATCGCTGCCAGGCTGGCCGGATAGAGCTTGCTCGCCTTGCTGTAGTTGTCGAGCGCGGCATTCAGATCACCGCGAACCAGCGCGATCTGGCCTTTGACCAACAGCGTATCGATGCCATCGGGCGCAAGTGCAGCAGCCTTGTCCGCCAGTTCGCTTGCGGCTGCGACATCGCGTTCGATAAGCTTCATTCGGGCATAATCGGCAAAGGCGCGGGCATTATCACCGGACATGATGGCACGCGCGAGATGGTCCGAAGCCTTGCCGGCATCGCCTTGCTGAACCGCAACCATCGCCCGCAGCCGCTCGGCTTCGGACGAAGTGCTCTGCCCCAAGGCATCCAGCGCGACCTGCGGCGCATTGCGCAGCAGTGCGGCTTCGGCAGTCATTTCCGCAAGTTGGGGCGCTCCACCCGCAGCTGCGAGTTGCTGGAGGCTGGTTCCTGCCCCGGCCCCGTCGCCCAGTGCGAGCTGGGTCTGGGCCTGAAGCAGGAGCAGATCCTTGTCGCCTGGCTTGGCCTGGAGGGCCGAGGCCAGCAAGACGCGCGCCTTGGCAAAATCGTTGGCAGCAAAGGCAGCGCGCGCTTCGGCGGCCTGTTCCTCGGGCGTGGCACCGCAGGCCGCAAGGGCGAGCAGTAGCGGGAGCATGATGGTTTTGCGCATGGTCTGCCCTTTATCGCCAACCCCTGAAAATTCCGTGAAACCGCCGCGCAACTGGTCAAACCCGCCCCACCCGGCTATGGGCCGCCCCGCACAGCATTCACCGGAGTTTGAAATGGGTTTTCGTTGCGGGATCGTCGGCCTGCCCAATGTCGGCAAGTCGACACTGTTCAATGCCTTGACCGAGACACAGGCCGCGCAGGCAGCGAACTATCCGTTCTGCACGATTGAGCCCAATGTCGGGCAGGTTGGCGTGCCCGATCCGCGGCTGGATACTTTGGCCAAGATCGCCAGCAGCGCGAAGATCATCCCGACTCAGCTGAGCTTCGTCGACATCGCCGGGCTCGTGCGGGGTGCCAGCAAGGGTGAAGGCCTGGGTAATCAGTTCCTCGGCAACATCCGCGAGGTGGATGCCATCGTCCACGTGCTACGCTGCTTCGAGAATGACGATATCCAACACGTCGACAACCGGGTCGATCCCGTATCGGACGCGGAGACGGTCGAGACCGAGCTGATGCTGGCGGACCTCGAAAGCCTCGAAAAGCGCGTGCCGGCGGCCCAGAAGAAGGCCGCGCAGGGGGACAAGGAAGCAAAGCTGGTTGCCACAGTGCTCCAGCCTGCACTGGAGCTGCTGCGCGAAGGCAAGCCCGCCCGCCTCGCCCGTCCCGATGGCGATGACGAGCTTCGTGTCTTCAATCAGGCGCAGCTCCTGACTGCCAAGCCAGTGCTATACGTCTGCAACGTCGAGGAAGGTGCGGCGGCCAGCGGCAATCAGTTCTCGGCCCGTGTATTTGAAAAGGCCAAGGCCGAAGGGGCCAATGCCGTGATCGTCTCCGCCGCGATCGAAAGCGAGCTGGTCGGCATGGAAGCCGAAGAACGGCTGATGTTCCTGGAGGAAATTGGCCTCCACGAAACCGGCCTCGCCCGGGTTATCCGCTCTGGCTATGACCTGCTGCACCTGATCACTTTCTTTACTGTCGGCCCCAAGGAGGCCCGGGCCTGGACCGTGCATCAGGGCGCCAAGGCCCCGGAAGCCGCCGGCGAAATCCACTCCGACATGCAACGCGGCTTCATCCGTGCCGAAACCATCGCCTATGACGATTACGTCACGCTTGGCGGCGAAGGCCCGTGCAAGGATGCCGGCAAACTCCGTCAGGAAGGCAAGGAATATGTCGTGCAGGACGGCGATGTCCTGCACTTCAAGTTCAACGTTTAGCCTTTGGGCGGATAGCGGCGCTTCAGCCACTCCAGCCAGTCAGTGATAAAGTCCGCCTGGCTGCCCGGCAGCTTGTTGCCGCGGCCGTGCCGCGCCAGCCAGTCGGCGAAGCTGTTGCCCTTGGCAACGAAACCGGTGACTTCGCCGAAGATGCTGGCCTGGCCAGTTCGCTCGATCAGATAGTCCGCCACAAGGCGGCTCTGCAGGTAGAACTTGATCCCGTCGCCAGCGATCCGCTGGGCTTCCTCGCCGGTCAATACCCGTACCTGTGCACCGCCATCGCCCGAAACGGACCCGACCAGTGCGCGCGCCGATTCGCCAACCGGATGGATCTTGCCGAAATAATCCTGCAGATTGAGCAGATCATCGCCGGTGCCGCCCGCCATGATCGCCCGATAGCGCTGGGCAAACAGTTCGCGCCGCCGGTCAGCAGAAAAATCCGGCTCCAGGATCACGGCGGCCATTTCATCCAGCCAGTCCGGCCCTGGGCCGCCATAGTGCCCGCCGCTGCCGGAAACATTGCCCCAATAAGCTTCGATCAGCCACATATGGCCAAGCTCATGCGGTATGGCTGTGGCATCGCGGCTGGCTGTTGCCTCGGCAGAGAACTGGCGCTCCACCTGTTCCTCGGCAGAGCGCAGCGCCGTTGCGCGCATTTCCTCCGGCAGCCCGGCAAGCCGACCCTGCAAACCGCGCCGGATCGATCCCAGCGCCTGGTCACGATAGGCCTCTGGCGAAAGCCAGGGCAGCGATACCGGAAAGCCCTGCTTGCGAAGATCGTCACGGATCGCTCCGGCAAAGCCCGCCGTCCCGATCTCGACTATGGCATAACGGGCAGGCTCCCGGCCGAACCGTTCGGCAAAGCGGGCATGGGCTGCATCGCCCAGCTCCAGCAACCTTGCCGCCCGCTCGGCGTTTCCGGCGATCACCAGGCCCCGTGTCGACATTGCGCAGTGACTGGTTTGGGCGTCCATGGAAGGCAGCGGGGTGCACGGCTTGGCGGCAGCCAGCGGGGCTGCGGCTGAAAGCAGCATTGCCAGAGTGGTGGCGGGCAGGATACGCGATAGCGGCACAGCTTACTCCGATTTGCGTCTACATCTGTAGTTATGACTACGCATGTAGTCCGTCAACCGGCGTAACCTCGAACAACACGTACCGGTACAACACACGCGAGCCCCAACAGCATTCAGGAATGACACATGCCCGATGATCTCCTGTACTTCGAAGACCTTGAAATCGGCACCATGGCCAGCTTCGGCCGCTACGAGGTGACCCGCGAGGAAGTGCTGGAATTCGCAGCCAAGTACGATCCGCAACCCTTCCATCTGAGCGACGAGGCAGCGGCGAAGACACATTTCGGGCGGATTTCAGCCAGCGGCTGGCATACCTGTGCCATGACCATGCGGATGCTGGTGGACAACATCACCGAGCGCAAGCAGGCTGGATTAGGCTCTCCCGGGCAGGATGAACTGCGCTGGCACCGCCCGGTCTATCCCGGTGACGTGCTGCGGATCGAGACCGAATTGCTCGAAAAGACCCGCAGCCGCTCGCGGCCCGAAATGGGCAGCTTCCGCTCGATCGTGAAGGTGTTCAACCAGGACGACGTCTGCGTGATGAGCTTCAAGTCGATCGGCCTGATTGCAGTGCGAGAACCTGACCGGCTGGATTAACGGGGCAACTCGGTTTCAAAACGTAGCGCATAGTCCTGTCGGAAAGCGGCACCCGTCCACCAGCGGCTCTTGGCAGCTTCACGCACCCATACGGCCCAACCGTTTGGCGCACCGGATTCCGGAAAAGTCCAGGCTTCCCAATCTGTTCCCGCACGCTCCCCGGCCAGAGAGGCCTTGCATTGCACGCTGGTTACAACGTTGGCTTCATCGCTGCTGGCAGATATCCCGATCTTGAGCATGCCCGCCGATGGACCGCCAAGGTGCGAGACTTGCCGCTGTGTAATGATTGTCTGGCCCGCGCTGTCGCGCAGCAGGCATTCGACCTGCATTGCCTTGATGCCCTCAACCGCGAACCGATAAGGTAAGGAGACATGCCAACGATCAAGCGGCCCGGCCAGGACCAGATCGTCAGCATTTGTCGAAACACCCATATCGAGGCTTAAGCCGCTCTGGAGGCCGATTGCGCGCGGACCATCGGGCGGCATCAGGGACAGGACGGCTGACTGGTTGATCGAAGCGGCTCCGGCAGCTTGCGGCGATTTCGGTTGGCGCAGCGCATTGAGAACCGCATTGGTGTCGAGCGGCACAGACAAGGTTACGCCAGCAGCGGGCGGTGATGTCGGCCGGGCTACCGGACGCGGGCGGCCGCTGGTTTCGTAGTACCTATCCATCGCAAAGCGCCGCTTGTCCTCAAGCTCTGGCGAAAGCGGGGCAAAATAGATCAGTTCGATTTGCTGATCCGCAGAACCATTGCAGCTCCAGGCCAGCATATCGGTATTCGGATTGGTGCTGCCGTTTCGGGTAACCACGCAGTCGTTATAGCTGACAAGATTGAAACCACTGCGGCCATCGACGTTGACCAGGCGAAAGCGCTGGTCAGGTGGCAGATCAACCAAGTCGATCCTCCAGTTGCGGCTCCCGCCGCCTTCGCCGCAGCGTTCGACATTGATCCGCGGCGCACCAAACACCACGTTGCGGGCACGGGTATAGCAACCGCCGCGCCGCAGCAGCGCTACCGATCCGCCGC
>JBIIDJ010000089.1:0-9615 GCA_044238415.1 Novosphingobium sp. | reverse complement strand
GGACGAGCAGCAACAAATCGGGAGCACCATGATCGACCGCCAGCGCCTTGAAGCCATTGTCCGCGAAGCCGGACGGATTGCGCTCGACCGCTGGCCGGGCCATGGCCACGCTGTCGAGACTTGGGAAAAGGACGCCGGCAGCCCGGTCAGCGCCGCTGATCTGGCGGTCGATATCTTCCTCAAGCGCGAACTCGGCGCCCTGCTGCCATCAGCCGGCTGGCTGTCGGAAGAGACCATCGACGCGCCGGAGCGCCTGGAAGGCGGGCTGCTCTGGCTCGTCGATCCGATCGATGGCACGCGGGACTTCATCCGGGGCCGGCCCGGCTGGGCTGTTTCGGTCGCGCTGGTTAGTTCGGGCCGCCCTTTGTTCGGCCTGCTCAGCGCCCCGGCCCGAGACGAATTCTGGCTTGCCGAGGCCGGGCAAGGCGCCTGGCGTAACGGTCAGTCACTCAGCGCGAGCCGACGCACGGAATTCTCGGGATCGCGGGTTCCGGCGGAGGCCCTGCCCAAAAGCGACAGCGATCTGGTGACGGTGTATCAGCCCAATTCGATTGCGCTCAGGATTGCGATGGTGGCGGCGGACGAAGCGGATCTCGTTGCTACATTGCGCTGGGGTTTTGAGTGGGACATCGGTGCCGCTGCTCTGATTGCGCGCGAGGCCGGTGCTGCCGTAACCGACGCCTTTGGCCAACCGCTGAACTACAACAAGCGCGATCCGCGCGCCTTCGGGGTGCTGGTTTCGGCCCCGGCCATCCATGCCGCTGCGATCGAGCGCCTGGCCCCGCGGGCGCAGGCGCTCGCCGGCTAGCTTACCCGGCGGAACGGGCCGCCTGCACTTCTTCCTGGGTTACCGGCACAATCTTGATTTCGACCCGGCGATTCTTAGCGCGGCCTTCCTCGGTCATGTTGTCGGCAATCGGCATGGTTTCGCCAAAGCCCTGGTTGCGGATACGCGCCGCCGGCACGCCGCGTGAAATCAGGTAATTGGCCACCGTCCGCGCCCGGTTTTCCGACAGGGTCTGGTTATAGGCATCCGATCCGGTCGAATCGGTGTGACCATAAACGTCGATCAGGCTGTTGGGATACTTGATCAGGCTGTCCGCCACCTGGTCCAGCGTGGTCCGGAAGTTGGGTTTGAGCGTAAAGCTGGCAACATCGAAGGTCACCCCATCGGGCAGGTTGACCAGGATGGCCGAGCCATTGTCGGTTTCGGTCACGTCGACGCCCGAACCGGCGGTCTGCTCCTTCAGCTCCTTGATCTGCTTGTCCATGGTGTAGCCAACCGCCGCCCCCGCGATCCCGCCGATCCCGGCACCAACGATCCGGCCGGTCTTGCCGCCGATCAGCCCGCCCAACAGCAGGCCGGCCAGGGCACCCCCGGCGCCGCCGATGGCCGTGCGCGAAACCTTGCGTTCACCGGTATTGGGGTCGGTCACGCAGGCGGAAACCGTAAGCAACGAGAAAACGGCAAAGCTGGAAACCAGCAGGCGGGACTTCTTCATGGGCTATCCCCTTCTTCTTGCGATCCACAGGCGTTAACCATGGCCAGCCCAACCTGAATGAATCGTGGACCAAAGCCTTGTCAATGATTTGCGCCAAGCCTCTTCGCCAAACCGCTGTGATCTGCTAGCGGTTCCGGGGTGACACCCTTTCCCTGGTCCGATGTCCTCGTCATTGCGGGGTTGATACTGCTGAACGGCCTGTTCGCCATGTCCGAACTGGCGATCGTTTCCGCACGGCCGGCCCGGCTCAAACTGCAGGCCGAACGCGGCCATGCTGGCGCCAAGACCGCGCTGCTGCTGGCGAGCGATCCGGGCAAGTTCCTCTCCACCGTGCAGATTGGCATAACCCTCGTTGGGATCATCGCAGGTGCCTATTCGGGGGCGAGCCTGGGCGGCCCCACCGGGGAACGGCTGGCCATGCTGGGCGTGCCGGAGCGCTATGCCGACGAGGCTGGCTTTGCCCTGGTCATCGCCATCACCACCTATTTCAGCCTGGTTGCGGGTGAACTGGTGCCCAAGCAGGTGGCCTTGCGCGCCGCTGAGCCGATCGCCGTGGTAGCGGCGCTGCCGATGGCCGTGGTCGCACGGGTGACCGCGCCGTTCGTTTGGCTGCTTGATCGCTCTTCGGCGCTGGTGCTGCGGCTGATGGGTGTGCGCCACAGCGGCGAGGCCGGGGTCACAGCCGAAGAACTACACATGATCTTTGCCGAGGCGACTCGGTCCGGCGCGATAGAGGAAGACGAGCGCGAGATCATGACCGGCATCATGAAGCTGGCCGATCGCCCGGTCCGCGACCTGATGACCCCGCGGACCGAGCTCGACACGATTGACCGGCGGGCGAGCGAGGACGAGATCCGCGCTGCAATCAAGGCCAGCCCGCATTCGCTGCTGCCGGTGGCCGATGGTTCGCCGGACAATATCGTTGGGGTGATGAAGGTCCGCGATGCCCAGGCCCTGCTGCTGGCGGGCAAGCGGGTCCAGATCGCCCGGGTGATGAAGAAGGCGGAGATCATCCCCGATCAGCTCGATGCAATGGATGCGCTGCGGATCTTGCAGCAATCGGGCGTGTCGATGGCCCTGGTTCACGACGAATACGGCCACCTTGAAGGGGTGGTGACCCCGGCTGATCTGCTGGAGGCGATAGTTGGCAATTTCGCCAGCCATGCTGATGATGGTGACGCGCCGATGGTGGTGGAGCGCGATGATGGCTCGCTGCTGGTCGCGGGCGGCCTGCCGGCCGACGCCCTGGCCGAACGCCTCGGACTTGAACTGCCCGATGACCGCGATTTCGCCACGGCGGCAGGTTATGCGCTGTCAGTGCTCAAGCGGCTCCCGCATGAGGGCGAGCATTTCGACGACCAGGGCTGGCGGTTTGAAGTGGTCGACATGGACGGCCGCAAGATCGACAAGCTGCTGGTCAGTGAGATCGCTGCCCCGCGCGACTGACAATGAACAAGCGAAAGGGCCCGCCGTTGCCGGCGAGCCCTGTCCATTTCCGGAAAGACCGAAATCAGTTGCCGGCGACAGCCTGCGCTTCGCGCCCGTCGCCCTGCGGTGCGGCGATGATGTCGCGCGTCACGGCGCCCTTGGCAACAGTGCTCGTGGCCGGATCGCCGACGGTCGAGCGGATCGAGGCGGCGGCCGTGCCGGCGCGGTTGCCGGCGGTCGTTTCGATCCCGCTGCGCGGTGCGGCCGGGCCGAAGAGGGCATCCTGAGCCTGCTGAGCAGCGCTACGGTCTGAAGGACGGGGTGCGCCGGGGGCCGGCGGGGTCAAGGCGAAATCGGGTGGCACCACCAGCGGGGCCTGGCGCTGCACGGCAAATTCGTCAGGCCGGTCGCGGTTGAACAGGCCGGAGCTGCCACAGCCGGCGAGCAGCGTGGCGGTGCCAAGAGCGGACAAGGCCATTGATTTGCGGGCCATCAGTTTGCGCATTATGTCATTTCTCCGTTACGGGAGCACCCGCATCGCTTTTCGTATCCGCCTTTTCGCGGATCAGGAACGAACGGGCAAGGATAATCAAGACACCGATAGTGATCGCCGCATCGGCCAGGTTGAAGACCAGGAACGGCCGGAAATCGCCGATATGAAAATCGGCATAGTCCACCACGTAGCCATAGTTGATCCGGTCGCGGATATTGCCGAGCGCCCCACCCAGCACGAAGCTCAGGCCCAGGATCTCGCCCAGCACCTTTTCGCGCATCATCCACACCAGCACCACCAGCGCGATTGTTGCAGTCAGCGCCACCAGCCCCCAGCGCATTTCCATCGACCGCGCGGTCAGCATGCCCAGCGAAACGCCATAGTTTTCAACCCAGGTCAGGTCGAAGAACGGCAGCAGGTGGATATTGCCCACCTCGCGCAGGCGCAGATCGTGGATCATGATGTTCTTGAGCCACTGATCGACGATGAAGATCGCCGCAGCCAGCACCAGGCCGATCACGCGCGGGCGGGTAAACAGATTACTCATGACACCACCACGGTATCACAACGCGCACACAAGGTGCCGTCCGCCGTCACTTCGGGCAGATGGCGCCAGCAGCGGCCGCACTTGTGGTCGGATGTGCGCGAAACGGTCACGCCATCGCCCTGCCCGCGAATGACTTTCGCGGTGATGAACAGCTCGGCCAGATCGCCTTCTGGCGCATCGGCCGGCACGGTCACTTCGGCTTCGAGGCCCGAGCCCAGCACCTTCTCGCGCCGCAGCGGCTCGATCGCTTCCAACACCTGTCCACGAAGGGCGCGCAGCGCGGCGAAGCGTTCGGCCAGCGCCGGGTCAAGCCAGGCTTCGGGCAGGTCGCTCAGTTCCTCCAGGTGGACGCTGCCCGCCGCGGGGAAGCGAGTGGTCCAGACTTCCTCGGCGGTGAAGACCAGCACCGGCGCGGCATAGCGGATCAGGGCATGGAACAGCGTGTCGAGCACGGTGCGATAGGCCCGGCGTTCGATGCCCGCCGGATCGTCGCAATAGAGCCGGTCCTTGCGGATATCGAAGAAGAAGGCCGACAGGTCCTCGTTGCAGAAGTCGCTCAGCGCGCGGGTGTATTCGTTGAAATCGAAATCGCCGATCGCCCGGCGCAGTACGGTGTCGAGCGCCTTGAGCTGGCCGAGCATGTAGCGCTCAAGCTCCGGCATCTGGGCCACGTCCACCCGCTCCGCCTCGCTGAAGCCATCCAGCGCGCCCAGCAGGTAGCGGAAGGTGTTGCGCAGCTTGCGGTACTGGTCGGCCACGCCCTTGAGGATCTCGTCGCCGATGCGGTGATCCTCGGTGAAATCGACCGACAGCGCCCACAGCCGGATGATGTCCGCGCCATAGGTTTCCATCACCTTCAGCGGGTCGACCGTGTTGCCGACCGACTTCGACATCTTGAGGCCCTTGGCGTCCATCGTGAAGCCGTGGGTCAGCACCGCATCATAGGGCGCACGGCCGCGGGTGGCGCAGGACTGCAGCAGGCTCGACTGGAACCAGCCGCGATGCTGGTCGCTGCCTTCAAGGTAAAGATCGGCCGGCCACTGCAGTTCCGGCCAGCGGCCCGATTCGAGCACGAAGGCATGGGTGCAGCCCGAATCGAACCAGACGTCGAGGATGTCGGTGACCTGCTCGAAGTCCTCAGACTTGTACTCGCTGCCCAAGTATTCCTGCGCGCGGGCGGCGGACCAGGCATCGACGCCTTCGACCTTCACTGCGGCGATGATCCGGCCGTTGACGGCTTCGTCGACCAGATACTGGCCCGACTGGCGGTGGACGAACAGCGTGATCGGCACGCCCCAGGCGCGCTGGCGGCTCAGCACCCAGTCCGGGCGGCCTTCGACCATCGACCCGATCCGGTTGCGGCCCTTTTCAGGGACGAAGCGCGTCGCCTCGATCGCGGCCATTGCCTTTTCGCGCAGGGTCCCGTCATCGCGGGCCTGATCCATCGGCACGAACCACTGCGGGGTGCAGCGGAAGATCACCTTGGCCTTGGACCGCCACGAGTGCGGGTAGGAATGCTTGTAGTCGGCCGAGGCCGCCAGCAGGCCGCCGCTCTCGCGCAGGTCCGCGCAGATCGGACCGTCGGGTGCGTTGAACTTGGGATTGATGACGCTGCCCTGGCCGCCCAGCCAGCCCCAGTCGGCGCGGTACTTGCCATCGCCCTCGACCGCGAAGACCGGCTCGATCCCGTGTTCCTTGCACAGCAGGAAGTCATCCTCGCCGTGGTCCGGGGCCATGTGGACGAGCCCCGTACCGCTGTCGGTAGTGACGAAGTCGCCGGGCAGGAATGGGCGCGGCTTGGCGAAGAACCCGCCGAGGTGGTGCATCGGGTGGCGGGCGACGGTTCCGTTGAGCGTTGCACCGGCAATTGTTGTATCGGTTCGCAAGCCGCAATGCAGAATGGCGCCTTCTTGCTTAGGCGCCAAAGCGCTTGCCATGTCGTTCAGTCGCTTACTGACTGCCTCGACCAGTGGCTTGGCAACCAAAATTCTGCGATCTGCGAGTTCCAGCAATGGGTGGTTATCTAGCTCAACGTCCATTCGCATCGAGCCAGTGACGCCAACGCCAATCTGGATGGTACAAATAGCATACTCCACCTCAGGCCCATAGGCGATCGCCTGATTGGCCGGGATGGTCCAGGGCGTCGTGGTCCAGATCACCGCATGGGCGCCGACCAGTTCGGCAATCGGCGCTTCCGTGATTTCAAACGCCACGTCGATCTGGGTCGAGACGATATCCTCGTACTCGACCTCAGCCTCGGCCAAGGCGGTCTTTTCCACCGGCGACCACATTACCGGCTTGGCCCCGCGATAGAGCTGGCCGCTTTCCGCGAACTTCAGCAGTTCGGCGACGATGGTGCCTTCTGCCTCGGGGTCCATCGTCAGGTAGGGCTTGTCCCAATCGCCGTTGATGCCGAGGCGCTTCAGCTGTTCGCGCTGGGTGTCGACCCAGTGCTGGGCATAGGCGCGGCATTCGGCGCGGAACTCGACCGGATCGACCTGATCCTTGTCGAGCTTCTTCTTGCGGTACTGCTCCTCAACCTTCCATTCGATCGGCAGGCCGTGGCAGTCCCAGCCGGGCACATAGGGCGCGTCCTTGCCGAGCAGGCTCTGGGTGCGGACCACCATGTCCTTGAGGATATGGTTCAGCGCATGGCCAATGTGCATATCGCCATTGGCATAGGGCGGGCCGTCGTGAAGGACGAACTTCTCACGCCCCGCGCGTGCCTCCCGCAGCTGCTGGTACAGCCCGCTTTCAATCCAGCGCGCAAGAATGCCGGGCTCCTTCTGGGGCAGGCCCGCCTTCATGGGGAACTCGGTCTTCGGCAGGAAGACGGTGTCTCTGTAATCGCGCGCTTCAGTCATAGCGCGCGGGCCTTAGCCGGGGCGGCGGCAATGCGCAATTTCTGCGTGGTTCAATCCCGTGCCGCGCGCCGCGCTGTCAGGGCCTCGGCCAGTGCGGCCTCTTGCAGCGGGTTGCGCTTGTTATAGGCCGGGCGCAGCGCCGGGCCGATGGTCCAGATGTCCTCCACCCAGACATAGCCGGTGAAGCTGGCCGGCACTTCACCAATTTGTTCGGGCAGATCGAGACCCATGCCGCTCTTTCCGCCATAGGGCGCAACCATGATGATCCGCGCGCCGACGGCATCGAGCCGGTTCTGGGCGCGGTTGGGCCAACCCGCAAAGGCCCACTGGTAATTGAGCGGCACCATCAGGGTCCCGTTGCGGCAAGCCTCAGGGGTGATCGTCAGCCACCCGGCCCAGAGATAGGCCCTGGTGCAGGCCTTGATGCTTTCCTTGCTGAACACCCAGGCCTGGGGCAGCAGCTGCCGCATCCGCGCGACCGGGCCAGCTTCCGCTCCGCCATAGAATCCGTCTTTCAGCTTGACCGGATCACGCCCGGCCGCCTGCAGTGCGGCCAGCAGCAGGTCGGCCTCGGCCGGGTCCTTGCTCTTGAAATTGTAAAGCAGCGGCTTGTCCCCGGAGATGGCCAGTGCTTCTTCGAGGCTGGGCATCTGCCCCACGCCTTTGCCGCGGAACGGGAAGGTCTTGCCGCCATCGGCGGTATAGCCGTAACCGATATCGAGCGCCTTCAGCTCGGCCAGGGTCTTGGCTCGAACCTCGCCCTTGCCGTTGGTCCGGCAATCGAGCGTCCAGTCATGGAACAGCACGATCCGGCCATCGGCCGTGGGGGCAATATCCACTTCGATCATCTGCGCTCCGAGCCGCTTGGCCTGGTTGATCGATTCGAGCGTGTTCTCAAGATAGTCGTGATAGGGCTGCCCGATCCGGGTGGCGGTGCAGGTCTGGTTGTCCAGTCCTTCGTGGCTGAACAACTGGTGCGCGCCGCGATGGGCAATCAGCTTGACGTAGCCGCCCGGTGCATCGGCCAGCCACCAGGCATTGGTGACCGTCATCACCAGGAACAGCAGGGCCAAGACCAGTGCGCCCCGCTTGAGCCAGACCTTCACGCCAGCAGCTTTCGCGCCTGATCACAATCGACCAGCATCTGGGCAGTCAGGGCATCGAGACTGTCAAACTTGGCTTCGCCGCGCAGGAAATGGTGAAACGCCACTTCGATTTCCTGCCCGTAAAGATCACCCGACCAGTCAAAGAAATGCGGTTCGAGCAGTTCCTTGGGTGGATCGAAGGTGGGGCGGACGCCAAGATTGGCCGCGCCGTGGAGCAGGGTGCCATCAGGCAGGCGGCCGGTCACCGCATAGATTCCGTAATGCGGGCGCAGGTAATTGCCGAGCGGCAGGTTGGCCGTGGGAAAGCCGATCGTGCGGCCCACCTTGTCACCATGCTGGACAATGCCGCGGATTGCGAAGGGCCGGGTGAGCAGGCGGCTGGCCTCAGCGCAGTCACCCGCTTTCAGCGCATCGCGGATCCGGCTGGAGGACACGACCTCATCCCCTTCGGCAACTGGACCGACCGCGCGCGCGGCGAGGCCCAGCTCCGCCCCGCGGGTCTTGAGCAATTCGACCGAGCCGCCCCGGCCTTTGCCGAAGGTGAAGTCCTCACCGGTAACAACGCCGGCCGCCCCCAGCCGCTCGACCAGTAACTTGGCCATGAAGTCTTCAGCCGTGGTCGCGGCCAGTTCGGCATCGAAGGCGAAGACCAGCATGGCATCGGCCCCGGCTGCAGCGAACAGTTCCTGCCGCTGGTCCAGGGTGGTCAGGCGGAACGGCGCGGCGTCGGGCTTGAAGAAGCGCACCGGGTGGGGATCGAAAGTCGCGATGATCGCCGGGCGGCCTTCCGCCCTGGCCCAGGCAATCGCCTCGCCCGCCACCGCCTGGTGGCCGAGGTGGAACCCGTCGAAATTGCCCAGCGCAATGATCGCGCCGCGCAGGGTTTCGGGCATGGGCTCGGCAGCAGAGAGGCGGGGGATGGTCATGCGGCGGGCTGGATTGCCGGCATCGGCAGGATGCCGGCCCGGATCACGCGCAGTGCATTGCCGCCCATTACCGCGCGAATTTCGTCGGGGGTGAAGCCTTCGTCGAGCAGCGCCTGAGTCACCTGGACCAGCTGGCTGGTGTCAAACCGGACAGTGGTCGCGCCATCGTAGTCGCTGCCAAGGGCCACGTGCTGGATGCCGACCAGATCACGCACATGCTTCATCGCCTTGGCGGCAGAGCGGGGCGAGGTATCGCACAGCGCCCCGTCCCAGTAACCGATGCCGATGATCCCGCCGGTTTTGGCAACGGCGCGAATCTCGTCGTCGGAGAGGTTGCGGTTGGTCTTGCAGGTGGCCCGGACCCCGCCGTGGCTGGACACGACCGGACGGCGCACGCGCGGCAGCAGTTCGGCCAGCCCCTGATGGGAAAGGTGGGCGATATCGACGATCATCCCCAGCTCTTCCATGCGGGCCACGACTTGCCAGCCGAAAGGGGTGATGCCGCCCTTCTTCACCCCGTGCATCGACCCGGCGACATCATTGTCAAAGAAGTGCGTCAGGCCTGCCATGCGAAAGCCCGCAGCGTGGAGCTTGTCCAGGTTCTTGAGGTCACCCTCCAGGTTCTGCAGGCCCTCGATAGTCAGCATGGCCCCGACCGGACCCTTGCCCGCCTGCCGGGTGGCGACCAGGCTGTCGAGCGCGGCGGCATCGCCCACCTTGACCAGTTTGCCTTCGGCGCCTGCCACCGC
>JBIIDJ010000022.1:0-31353 GCA_044238415.1 Novosphingobium sp. | reverse complement strand
GATTTCGCCAAATGGCAAGATCGATCGGACCGGCCTTTATGCGGAGCTGGCAGCATGAAGCCGCTTGGTCCGATCCCGGCTGGATTTGTCGCGGTCGATGGTGAACTGGCAATTGCCGGGCGCAAGGCCAGCGATCTGGTCGAAGCGGCTGGCCGTACCCCGCTGTTCGTCTATTCGCGTGAACGGATTGCAGCGCGTGTTGCCGAATTGCGCGCCGCTCTGCCCCCGCAGGTGGCGCTGCACTATGCCGTTAAGGCCAACCCGTTCAGTCCCGTTCTGGAGGCTATGGCCGGGCTGGTCGACGGGTTCGACATTGCCTCGGGCGGCGAACTGGCCATTGTCCGTGCAGCCGGGATCGACCCGGTCCGGATCAGCTTTGCCGGTCCCGGAAAGCGCGATGCGGAGCTGGAAGCAGCCATTGCCGCCGGGGTAACCCTCAATCTCGAATCCGAGGGGGAAGCCGCGCGCGCCCTCGCTATCGCGGCCCGATTGGAGGTTGCCCCGAAGCTTGCGATCCGGGTGAACCCTGATTTTGACCTCAAGGGCTCTGGCATGAAGATGGGGGGCGGAGCCAAGCCATTTGGCATCGACGCAGAGCGCGTCCCGGCCCTGATCCGGCAACTGATCGATAGCGGGGCGGACTGGCAGGGCTTTCACATCTTTGCCGGCAGTCAGGCGCTCGATGCAGCCGCGATTGCCGAAACCCAGGCCCAGACCATTGCTTTGGCGGCGCGGCTGGCGCGCGAAGCGGGCGTAACCTTGCCCAAATGCAACCTCGGCGGTGGGCTGGGCATACCCTACTTCCCGGGCGACGAACCTGTGAACCTGACTGCTGTCGGAGCTGCGCTGGCAGAGCGCTTGAACGACGTCCCCGTTGAACTGGCCAATACCCGCTTTGTGATCGAGCTTGGCCGCTATCTGGTTGGCGAATCAGGGGTTTACCTTACCCGGATCGTTGATCGAAAGATCAGCCATGGCGAAGTGTATCTCGTGACTGATGGCGGGTTGCATCACCAGCTGGCCGCGTCGGGGAACTTCGGCACTGTGGTGCGCAGGAACTATCCTGTGGCGATTGCCAGCCGGTTCGCCGCGCCGGTCGAAGAGGAGGCCAGCGTTGTCGGCTGCCTGTGCACCCCGTTGGACCGCCTGGCCGACAAAGGTGGTTTTCCGCGCGCTGAAGTGGGCGATCTGGTGGCGGTATTCTGTGCCGGAGCCTATGGTGCCAGTGCCAGTCCGGCCATGTTCCTAGGCCAGGGACCGGCCGCTGAAATGCTGGTTTGACCATCCCCGGCATTGGCGTCCCGCCTCTGCCGTCCCGCATCGGAAGGCTGAACCAGAAAACTGGCTAAGTTCCGGAAATTGCCGGTAAGGCTAACGCAATATTCACCCTTTTTGGAGATAGCCGAGGCTGAACAGCCGGGCCTTCGTGCGGGAGGGGCATGCCCAAGCGGCGGCGCGGCTATCAACCATTGAGGATGTGCCCGATGCCGATCCACCGTTTTTCCCGCTTGCTGGCCGGTAGCGCCATGGCAAGCCTTGCTCTGGCCGGATGTGCCGGAGGCGGTGGCGGACAGCAGCTGCCGCCAGCGGCCTTTGTCGCCATGCAGGAAGGCCCGGGCGAGGAATACGTGATCGGTCCGCTCGACGAGTTGACCATTTTCGTCTGGCGCAATCCGGAGCTTGGCGCGCAGGTGCAGGTGCGTCCGGACGGGCGCATCACCACGCCGTTGATCACTGATATGCCGGCAGTGGGCAAGACACCGAAAATGCTGGCCGACGACATTACCTTGCAGCTCTCGCAGTACATCCAGGAGCCGCTGGTTTCGGTCATCGTCAACAAGTTCGCGGGCACGTTCAGCCAGCAGGTCCGGATTGTCGGGGCGACCACCAAGCCTGCGTCGATCCCCTACCGCGCGAACATGACCCTGCTTGATGCGATGATCGCGGTTGGCGGATTGAGCGAATATGCCGCCGGCAACCGGGCCCGCCTGATCCGGTTCGACAAGCAGAGCGGCGGGCAAAAGGAATATGCAGTCAAACTGGGTGACCTGCTGCGCAAGGGCGACAGCAAGGCCAACGTGATGCTGATGCCGGGCGACGTCATCATCATCCCCGAAAGCACGTTCTGAGGAAGGAGCGCGCCGGGGGCGAGCGATGAACACGATCTACGACGAACTGCGCTCAGCGATCTTTTCGGTCTGGCACCGCCGCTGGCTGGCTCTGGCCGTGGCCTGGGCCGTCTGCCTGCTTGGCTGGCTGGTCGTTGCGATGGTTCCAAATACCTATGAATCGCGGGCGCGGATTTCGGTCCAGCTTGACGACGCATTGTCCGAGGTGACCGGCGTCGGTGTGGGTGACCGCAAGCGCGACATCGAGCGGGTCCAGCAGACGCTGACCAGCGCGGTTAACCTGGAAAAAGTGGTCCGCGCCACGGCGATCGGCGAGGACATCACTACGCCCAAGCAGATGGAAACCACGGTTCTGGGTTTGGCCAAGAAGATCAAGGTTGAGAACGAGAAGGAAAATCTGTTCGAGATCACGGCCGAATTCGCTGACGGCTCACGCTCGGATGCCGAGAACGCCAAAATCGCGCAGGATATCGTCCAGAAGCTGATCGATATCTTCCGCGAGGAAAACCTTGCCGGCAATCGCGGTGAGATGACCCAGTCGCTCGATTTCATGAATCAGCAGCTCGACCAGCGCCAGAAGGAGCTGGAAGCGGCGGAGCAGAAGCGGCTGACTTTCGAGGCCGCCAATCCCGACCTGATCCAGGGCGGTGCCAGTGCGCTGCAGCGGCTGGAGAACAGCCGCGCTGAGCTGCGCGGGATCGACGCCGATCTGGCGGCGGCCCAGTCTGCTCTGGCGGCGATCAATGGCCAGCTGGCTGGAACGCCGCAGACTTTGCCAGGGATGGGTGCGCAAGGCGGAGCGCGGGGCGCGCTGGCCGAGACCCAGGCCATTCTTGCCGGAATGCGCGCTCGCGGACTCACGGACAACCATCCGGATGTGATTGCGGCCAAGAACCAGATCAACGCCTTGCGCGGTGCTGCCGCCAGCGAGGGTGGTGCGGGCGGGGTGCCAAACCCGGCCTATACCTCGCTCCAGTCGATCAAGGCGGAGCGCCAGGCCAATGTCCAGTCGCTGATGGCGCGCCGGGCCGCAATCCAGTCTGATGTGACGCGCATTACCTCAGCCCAGATTTCCAACCCGGAACTTGCCGCAGAGCATCAGCGCATCAGCCGCGATTATGACGTGCTCAAGCAGCAATACGACGAGCTGCTGCGCAATCGTGAAGAGCTGCGTCTGCGCGGCCAGGTGCAGACCGAGCACAATGCGATGAAGTTCAACGTGATCGATCCGCCGACGACGCCGCGGTCGCCAGTCGCACCCAACCGGCCGCTGCTGTTGTTTGCCGTGCTGGTGGTGGGCATTGGGGCCGGTGTTGGCGCGGCCTTCGCGATCGGGCAGCTGCGGTCAACCTTTGCCACGACGGCGCGGCTTGAGCGGGCGACGGGCCTGCCGGTGCTGGGTGCGATCAGCCAGACGCTGAACGATACGGCCCGGGCGCTGCGCAAGCGCCGGATGAAGCAATTCTACATGGCGGGCGCCGCGCTTGGCGGGATTTTCGTGCTGCTGCTGGCGGCCGAGATCGTCCAGGTCAGCATGGTAGCTTGAGGGGCAGGGACATGACCGAACATACCAAAATCCCCGTCCCGCCGCAGGACGAGCCCGAAGCAGGGAAGGGCACGCTGATCGAGCGCGTAGTGCGCAATTACGATCTTGTCCGGCTGGCGCCCGCGCCAATTCCCGAAGAGCTGATCCCGCCAGCCGCCAAGCGCCGCCGCTATCGTCGTGCCGACGCGGCGGAAGCCGTCGTTGAGGATGTGGTCGAGGCGAAGCCTGCTGTGCAGCCTGAAGCGGTTCGCCCGGAAGTGGTCGAACCTGAAGTCATGCCAACCCCGGCAGATCACGCGCTGGTCAAGGCTGCGGTTGCTTCTGCGCCGGTCGTCGCGCCTGTGCGCTTCAATGGCTCGCGCCATCCCATCAATCGCCAGCACTTGCGTGAGCAGGGCTTGATTGTGCCGGAGGGCACGGTCACCGCGCTGCTTGAAGAGTTCCGGATCGTGAAGCGGCAACTGCTGCTGAATGCCAACCAGCTGCAACAGCAGGGCATGGGCTCCGGCGCTCAGCGCGTGCTGATCTGTTCGCCGCACCCAGGCGAAGGCAAGACCTTCACCGCAGTGAATCTGGCCTTGTCGATTGCGGCGGAAAAGGAAACCGAAGTGCTGCTGGTCGATGCGGACTTCGCCAAGCCATCGGTGCTGACCTCGCTTGGTCTGCCCGGCGGCAAGGGGCTGATGGATGCCCTGGCGGATCCCTCGATTGACGTGGCCGACTGCGTGATCGGCACTGATATCTCGGGGTTGTGGGTGCTGCCTGCCGGCAACGCCACGACCTCCGACACCGAATACCTTTCCAGCTCACGGACGCGCCAGGTGCTCGACCGGCTGACCGAGGGTTCGCCCAACCGGTTCGTGATCTTCGATTCCCCGCCTGCACTGGCTGCATCTCCGGCGGCGGAACTCGCCAAGTATGTGGGTCAGGCGGTGGTCGTGGCTCGGGCCGACCGCACCGGCCAGGGCTCGCTTGAGGATGCGATCAAGCTGCTTTCGGGCTGCCCGAACATCCAGCTGCTGCTGAATGCCGTCCATTTCAGCCCAAGCGGACGCCGCTTCGGCTCGTACTACGGATACGGGGGGTAAACATGACCTCTAGCCTCAAGATCATGCTCGCCATGCTGACGGCCGGCACTGCGCTGGCGTGGCCATCGACGGTGCAGGCACAGACTTTGCCTTATGGCGATGTATCCGGCGGTGGTGGCCGTTCGGGTGCAGCTTCCTCTGGTGACGATGAATCTGCCGCTGGCCGTGATGACGGCGAGGGAACCGCTCCGCGGGCACGCGGCGGCAAGAAGATCAAGGTTACGCCTTATATCGAGGCGCAGCAGGTCGTGTTCGCCGAGCTCAAGCCGGGCAATGACGTGCTGACCTATTCGGTGATTGCCGCCGGGGTCGATGCTGGCATTTCCGGGCGCAACAACCAGGCCTCGGTCTCGCTCCGTTATGAGCGCCGCTTCGGCTGGGGCAGTAACACGCGGGACAGCGATGCAGTGAGCGGCGTGGCGCGGGGATCGTTCGCCCTTGTGCCCAAGACCCTGCAGATCGAAGCCGGTGCGCTGGCCTCGCGCACCAGTATCGAGAACAACGGTGCCGCGGTGACCAGTGGTCTCGATTTCGGAGATTCGGTCAGCCAGATCTACTCGGTTTACGCCGGGCCGAGCCTGACAACCCGGGCCGGGCCGGTAGCCCTGACCGGATCCTACCGCATCGGTTACACCCGGGTTGAATCCCCCAATGCTCTGCAGATTGTGCCTGGTCAGCCGCCGATTGACGTGTTTGACGATTCGGTAACCCACAAGGCTGCCGTGCGAGCGGCAACCAAACCGGGTGATCCCCTGCCAGTCGGGATCGGGGTTGGCGCAGGTTACAACCGTGAAGATATCTCCAATCTCGATCAGCGGGTTGAGGATCGCTGGGTTCGCGGCGATGTGACTGTCCCTGTCACCAGTTCGCTGCAACTGGTTGGCGGCGTCGGTTATGAAAAGGTCGAAGTTTCGAGCCGCGATGCGGTTCGCGATCCTCTGACCGGCGCTCCGGCGATTGGCAGTGACGGACGCTTTGTCACCGACAAGTCGGTGCCCCGCACCATCGCTTATGAGGCGGACGGGCTGATCTGGGACGCCGGAGTGATCTGGCGGCCGAGCCGGCGCACCGCGCTCGAAGCGCACATCGGCAAGCGCTATGGCTCGACCAGCTATTACGGCAGCTTTGCCTATGCGCCCAATGCCCGCTCGAGCATCAACGTTTCGGTCTACGATTCCATCAACGGCTTTGGCGGCCAGCTGAACAATGCCCTGGCCAACCTGCCGACCGAATTCGAAGCGGTCCGCAATCCGTTCAATGGCAGCCTTGGTGGTTGCGTGACGACCGGCGATACGGTCGGTTCGGGCCAGAGCCCGTGCCTCTCCAGCGCGCTCGCCTCGGTTCGTAGCGCCGTGTTCCGTTCGCGCGGGGTGATGGCGACCTATGCCCTCAATGGCAGCCGGTTCCAGACCGGCATTGGGGCTGGCTATGACCGGCGCAAGTTCATCGCCGCGCCCGGCACGATCCTGGCCACTGCTAACGGCGTGATAGACGAGGCATACTGGGTGGCCGCCTATTTGAACGGCCGGATCGATCGGAACTCCAGCTTCTCGACCTCGGTCTATGGTAATTTGTACGAAAGCGGAGATGCCTTTGCTGGCGATGTTACCGCGATTGGCGCAACCGCTGCCTATTATCGCCAACTGACCAGCAAGCTGACTGCCACTGCGGCGGTCGGGATTGACGGGGTCAAGCGCGAGAACCTGGTCGATATCTGGTCGGCCCAGGCCATGGTCGGCATGCGTTATTCCTTCTGAGCCTGACGGAGTATTGATGATGTTCAACGACTTTTACGGGCTCAGCGGGCGGCCGTTCCAGCTCACCCCTGATCCGACGTTCTATTTTGAGAGCCTGACGCATCGCAAGGCGCTCTCTTACCTGTCCTATGGCCTCGCCCAGGGCGAAGGCTTCGTGGTTATCACCGGTGAGGTCGGGGCCGGTAAGTCGACGCTCGTCGCCCACCTGATGGCCACGATCGATCCGGCCCGGCTGACTGCCGCGCAGATCGTGACCAGCAAGCTGGATGGCGAGGAACTGGTCCACATCGTCGCCCAGGCCTTTGGCTTGATTGTCGATGGCCATGACAAGGCCTCCGCACTCGGTGCCATCGAAGCCTTCCTGCATGACGAAGCCCGGGCCGGGCGTCGTTGCTTGCTGGTGGTCGACGAAAGCCAGAACCTCGAGCTGGAGGCGCTGGAGGAGCTGCGCATGCTCTCCAATTTCCAGCTGGGGGCCCATCCGCTGCTCCAGACGTTGCTGCTCGGCCAGCCGGAATTCCGCGAGACCATTCAGGATCATCCGCAGCTTGAACAGCTGCGCCAGCGCGTGATCGCCGCGCACCACCTTGAAGCGATGGAGCTGGGTGAGGTTCAGGCCTACATTGAGCACCGTCTGAAGTGCGTTGGGTGGACTGGCAATCCGCAGTTTGATCAGGGCGTCTACACCGAGCTGTTCGAAGCTTCGGGCGGCGTGCCGCGCCGGATCAACCAAATCTGCAACCGGCTTATGCTGCTGGGCGCGGTCGAGCAGCGCAGCCGGATCGACCGGGCCATGCTTGGCCAAGTGCTCGAAGAGCTCGAGCTTGACGGCACGCTGCAGCTGAAGAAGCTGGCCTCTCGCGAGGTTGCGGCACCGGCTGCCGAAGCTGGCCAGGCTCCCGGCGCATCGATTCAGCCCGTCACGGTCGATGGTGTCGCCATGGCCCAGCTGCAGGCGCTGCTGGCTCAACGCGACGCCCAGATTGCCGAGTTGCAGCAGGCGGTGATCGAGCTTGCCAACGAGCGCGATGTGACTGCCGCTACCGGACAGGTTTCCGGAGATGGACTGGCCGCGATCGAAGCGAAGTTCGTCGCGCTTGAAACCAAGATGCTCGAGCAGGAGCGGACCATTCGCCATACCCTCACCATGCTGATCGAGTGGATCGAGGCGGAAGACGCCAGCCGCGCTGCGGCCTGAGGGGAGCATTTTCCGCGTGGTCGCACCGCAGCATAACCCGATCATCAATGGTCTTTCGGTTGATGTCGAAGACTGGTTTCAGGTTGGTGCCTTCGAAGGGGTGATCGACCGGGGCAGTTGGGATTCGCTATCTGACCGCGTTGAACGCAATGTCGCACTGATCCTCGAACTGTTCGATCGGTGCGGGGTCAAGGGTACGTTCTTTACCCTGGGTTGGGTGGCCCAGCGCCATGGCCCGCTGATGCGCCGGATTGTCGAAGCCGGCCACGAACTGGCGAGCCACGGGTGGGATCACGCGCGCGTGTTCAACCTTGGCAAGGAAGCCTTTGCCCGGGACGTGGAGCGGGCGCGCAAGGTGCTTGAGGATGCGGGCGGGGTTGCCGTTACTGGCTACCGCGCGCCAAGCTTCTCGATCGATCAGCGCACCCCGTGGGCCTATTCCGTGCTGGCCGAGCAAGGCTATGCCTATAGCTCCAGCGTCGCACCGATCGTTCACGATCACTACGGCTGGCGGGAAGCACCGCGGTTTTCATTCCGGCCGCTACCGTGGAGCGATTTGATCGAAATTCCCGTCACCACCGCCCATTTCGCTGGGCGGCGGCTTGCAGCCGGGGGCGGTGGGTTCTTTCGGGTACTACCCTATGCCTTTTCGCGGTGGGCGATTCGTCAGGTGAATTCGACAGACCGCCGACCCGCAGTATTCTATTTCCATCCCTGGGAAATCGACCCGACCCAGCCGCGCGTGGTCGGAGCACCGCTGCGTTCGAAGCTGCGCCATTACACCAACCTCGACGTTATGGCTGCCAAGCTCGAACAGCTGATCCGTGAGTTCGAGTGGGGCCGGATGGACCTGCTTGCCCACCGCGAGGCGCGCCTGGCGGTGGAACTGGCGGCATGAACGCGCCGTTCCGCCTTGCCCGTGACCTGGCCGTTCTCGATCCTCTCGATCACAGCGTGGCCGAGCGGCTTGAGGCATTTGTATCCGCCCATCCGGAGGGCACCCCCTTCCATCGCCCGGCATGGCTGGCTGCCGTTGGACGAGCCACCAGCAATCGCCCGCTGGTGCTCGCCGTGACGGATGGCGATGATATCTTGGCAATGCTGCCGTTCCTGGAAGTTCATTCCCCTCTGTTCGGGCGAGTGATGGTTTCAAGTGGGTTCGGCGTAGGTGGCGGCGTGCTCGCTCGCAGTTCCTTTGACGCGAGCAGCCTGTTTGCCTTTGCCGAGGAACAAGCGCTGCGCCGCTCTTGTCCGACTATCGAACTGCGCGGCGGGCCGCTGCCGGAAGGCCGCTCTGGCTGGCGGGTCCGGCACGATTCGCACAATGGCTTTGCGGCCGGCCTTGCCAGTGACGATGAAGCGCAACTGCTCTGGATTCCGCGCAAGCAGCGCGCCGAAGTGCGCAAGGGACTCGCCGCGCACCTGGCCGTCACGGTCGGACGAGGGGAGCGGGACCGGGCAGCGCATTATGCGGTCTATGCGCAGAGCGTTCGCAACCTTGGTACCCCGGTATTTCCATCCGCCCTGTTTGCGGAGGTGCTCAATGCTTTTGGTGATGACGCCGATATTCTGACGGTGTGGGAGGGTGGCAACCCTGTGGCTAGCGTCCTTTCGCTTTACCACCAGCAGACTGTCATGCCGTACTGGGGCGGGGGTACCTTCGCGGCGCGGGGCCTGCGCGCCAATGACAGGATGTACTTCGAATTGATGCTTCACGCCCGTCAGCGCGGCTGCGTGCGGTTCGATTTCGGGCGATCGAAGGCAAATTCAGGGGCAGGCGAATTCAAGAAGAACTGGGGTTTCGAACCTCAGCCGCTTGGCTACGCCGCCTGGACCGCCCCCGGTGCCGAAGCACGCGATGCCGATCCGACCAGTGACCGGCACACGGCGCGGATTGCGCTCTGGAAGAAGCTGCCCTTGCCGCTGGCCAATGCGGTCGGGCCCTGGATTGCCCGGGGGCTGGCATGAACGAGATCCTGTTCCTGTCGCACCGGATGCCGTTCCCTCCCGATCGGGGGGATAAGATCCGCTCGCATCACATCCTCAAGCGGTTGGCCGGGCTGGCACCGGTCCATGTCGCCACTTTTGCCGACGACGAGCGCGACATTGCCGAAGAAGTCGAACTGGCAGCTATCGCGCGCTCTTACCGGCTGGTTCGCAGGGTCAAGCCGCTCATCCTGGCCGGGCTCCAGTCATTGGCCCAGCGCAAACCGGTCAGTCTGCCGGCTTTCGCCAATCAGGAACTGTTCGCCTATGTCGAACAGGTTCTGCGCGAGCGGCCCATTGCCACGATTTATGCGTTTTCCGGGCAGATGGGCCAGTACATCCCGGACTGGTTTGAAGGTCGGGTCATCTTCGATTTCGTCGATGTCGATTCCGCCAAGTTCGAAGCCTATGCCGAACGCGATGCGGGCCTGCGGCGCTGGATCAACGCGCGGGAGGCCCGTCTCCTGCAAGCCGAAGAGGCACGATTGGCCCGCCGGGCCGACGTTAGCCTGCTGGTTTCGGCCGAGGAAGCAGCCCTGTTCCGCGCCCGGTTAAGGCCGGAGGATGCGGTGCAATGCGATGTGCAGGCACTGCGCAACGGGATCGATAGCCATTTCTTTGACCCGGCCGTGGTCAAGCCCGAGCCCGCGATGCTGGAATGTGCAGGTCCCCGGCTGATTTTCACCGGGCAGATGGACTATGCCCCGAACATCGAGGCGGCGACCCGAGTGATCGAACGGTTGCTCCCGGGGATCCGCGAGCAGCTGCCGCATGCCACCTTCCATGTGGTGGGACGCAATCCGCCTGAGGAGCTGACCTGCTTCGACGGCAAGGACGGTGTTCACGTCTGGGGTGGGGTAACCGATATCCGCACCTGGCTGGTTGCTGCAGATCTCTCGCTCGTCCCGCTGGAAATCGCCCGAGGCATTCAGAACAAGGTGCTGGAGGCGATGGCCATGGGCCTTCCGGTCGTGACGACTGATGCAGCGGCGACTGGGATCGGTGGCTCTGATGGCGAGCACTTCCTTGTAGGCAACACGGACAAGGAACTGATCGAGCGGGCAACGGCGCTGCTCTCCCATCCCCGCCAGGGCTGGACCATGGGGCTGGAAGCGCGGCGCTACGTCGTCGAAAACATGAGCTGGCAGGCCAGCCTTGCACCACTGGTCGAACTGCTGAGACTTGGTCCGGCGAGCAGGCGCCATGCCGCCTGAGCTTGCTGCCTCGAATCCGCCAATACGCGTTATGCCGTTGGAATGGCGTTCAGCACTGGTTCGTCTGAGCGGGGTCTGGGCCGCGCTCATACTGGTCTTTGCTGGCGATTGGACGGCGATGTTTCGCCAGTGGTGGGATAGCTCGACCTACAATCACATCCTGCTGGTACCGGCCATTCTGGGTTGGCTGGTTTGGCTCCGGCTGGATCAATTGCGCCGTCTGACGCCACAAGCCTGGGCGCCCGGGCTGGTCCTGGTTGCCGGAGCAGTGCTGCTGTGGGTGCTTGGCGCCTTTGCGGGCTTTGACCTATTGCGCCAGACAGGGGCCGTGGCGGTTCTGCCGGCCAGCCTGTTGACCTTGTTGGGTCCGCGCGTTGGGGCGGGCCTGTTCTTCCCGCTTTGCTACATGGCCTTTCTTGTCCCGTTCGGCGATGAACTGGTTCCGGCGCTGCAAATGATTACCGCTGTTCTGACGATTGCACTGGTCCAGATCAGCGGCATCCCTGCATTGGTCGACGGCGTGCTCATCGATACGCCGGCTGGCTTGTTCGAAGTGGCTGAAGCCTGTTCGGGCGTGAAGTTCCTGATCGCCATGATCGCGCTCGGCGTGCTGGTGGCGAATGTCTGCTTCCAGTCGTGGAAGCGGCGAATTGCATTCCTTGCGCTGTGTATTGTTGTCCCGATCCTTGCCAATGCCGTGCGAGCCTGGGGGACAATCTACATCGCCCAGTACATCGGCGCCGAGAAAGCCGCAGGCTTCGATCATATCATCTATGGTTGGTTGTTCTTCGCAATCGTGATCGCCGCGGTACTGGGCGTGTCATGGCGGTGGTTCGACCGCGCGGTCGATGATCCGATGATCGATGCCGCCGCAATCCAGTCGTGGCCGCTGCTTGGCCGCCTTGAGCGAGGTCGGATTACCGATGTGGTCGCGATCTTGCTCAGCGCTTTGCTGGTGCTTGGCGGCCAGGGCTGGGCCTTTGCAGCGAATTCGCTGAGCGCCTCGTTGCCTGCCCAGATTTTTCTGCCGCAGGTCCCCGGCTGGCAGCGGATCGATTACAAGCCGGAAGTCTGGTGGGAGCCGCGCGCGGCCGGCGCGGATCACCGCCTTTTGGGGCGCTATGCCGATAGTCAGGGGCGCACGGTCGATGTCTTTATGGCGCTCTATTCGTCCCAGGCCGAAGGTCGGGAAGCAACCGGCTTTGGGGAAGGCGCACTTCCGCCCGACAGCGAGTGGGCCTGGACCGGTGCCGGAGCACCGGTGACTGGCGCCAAGGTGGATCGGCTCCGCGGGCAGGGCCGGGTCGAGCGACTGGCCTTGACCTATTACCGCAACGGCGAACTGCTGACCGGCAGTGCCGCCAGGCTCAAGCTGGCCACGATCGCGGACCGGCTGCTGCTGCGGCGTGAACCCACGGCTCTGCTCATCCTTTCTGCCGAACCGCGCACGGGCGAAGATCCGCATCAGACGCTGCGCGCATTCCGCCAGTCCACCGGAGCCATCGGCCCCTGGATGGACCGCATAGCCACGCTCCGCTAAGCGCCGCTGCCATGTGCGGAATTGCCGGCCTCTTTCATCTCGCCACGCCCAAGCCGGTGGATCCCGCCCGGATCGAGAAGATGTGCGGCGCCATGGCGCATCGCGGGCCGGATGGCCAAGGGGTCTGGACGGCACAGGGCGTGGGCCTTGGGCACTTGCGGCTGTCGATCATCGATGTGGCGGGATCGTCGCAGCCAATGGCTTCGAGCGATGGCCGGGCGATGCTGGTGTTCAATGGCGAAATCTACAATTACCGTGAATTGCGTGAGGAACTGCGTGGCCACGGGGCGGTGTTCCACACCGATGGTGACAGTGAGGTAATCCTTGCCGCGTGGCAGCGCTGGGGGGTGGACTGCCTGCCACGCCTGCACGGCATGTTCGCCTTCGCGATCTACGACCTTGCCGAGCGGACATTGTTTCTGGCGCGCGACCGCCTGGGCGTGAAGCCACTGTTCTATGCGCCGCTCAGCGATGGCAGTCTGGCCTTTGCTTCGGAACTCAAGGGGCTGCTGGCGCACCCGCTGCTGCGGCGCGAAGTCGACCCTCTTGCGGTCGAGGATTACCTCGCCTGGGGCTATGTCCCGGATCATCGCTCGATCCTGGCGGGGGTTCACAAGCTGCCAGCCGGGCACTCCCTGCTGCTGCGCCACAACGCTTCATTGCCTGCGCCGCGCCAATGGTGGGACGTGTCGTTTGTCGAACGGCGGCAGGGGCGGGCAGCGGACCTTGAAGCAGAATTGCTCCACTTGCTGCGCCAGGCAGTGACGTCGCGGATGGTTGCCGATGTGCCCCTCGGTGCCTTTCTGTCTGGGGGGGTTGATAGCTCGAGCGTGGTCGCGCTCATGGCCGAGGCCAGCCGCGAGCCGGTCAAGACCTGCTCGATCGGATTTGACGCGGCGGAGCTGGATGAAACGGCTTACGCCAAGCTTGTGGCTGATCGCTTTGGCACCAACCACCATACGCGCACGGTTGGCCAGGATGACTTCGAGCACGTCGATGACCTCGTCGCCATGTTCGATGAACCCTTTGCCGATGCCTCCGCATTGCCCACCTGGCGTGTCAGCCAGTTGGCGCGCGAAACGGTCACCGTCGCACTGTCTGGCGATGGGGCTGATGAAGCCTTCGCGGGTTATCGCCGCCATCGGTTCCATCATGCCGAGGAGCGGGTCCGCGGGCTGGTGCCCGCTGGGCTGCGCCAACCGGTGTTTGGCACCCTGGGTGCGATCTATCCCAAAGCCGATTGGGCACCCCAGCAGTTGCGGGCCAAGGCCACTTTTCAGTCGCTCGCGCTGGATGGAGCTGAGGGTTATGCGCGCGCGGTCGGGTTTGCGACGCCCGAGGTGCGGGCCACGCTTTACGCACCGGAATTCCTCAGGCTGCGCGGCGATTACCGCGCCGAGTATCCCTTCACCGAGATGATGCGGACTGCCCCTGCGCTCTCCGGTCTGGACCGTGCACAGTTTGCCGATCTCAAATTCTGGCTGCCGGGTGATATCCTTACCAAGGTAGATCGAACCAGCATGGCCGTGAGCCTTGAGGCGCGTGAGCCTTTGCTGGATCACCGCCTGATCGAATTTGCCGCCGCGCTGCCGGAAAGCGTCCGTTTGCGCCGCGGGCAGGGCAAGTGGCTGATGAAGCAGGCGATGCGACGCTATCTCCCAGAGGAAGTCCTGTTTCGTCCCAAGCAGGGTTTTGTCACTCCTATCAGCCAGTGGTTTCGCGGACCGCTGGCCGGTGCGGCCCATGCGATCGGCAGCAGTGCCGCTCTGGCCCGCACTGGCTGGTTTGATACAGCCAGGCTGGGGCGCATTGCCGAACAGCATCTGGCCGGGACCAGCGATCATGGCCGGCTGCTGTGGCAATTGCTGATGCTTGATCGCTCGCTGTCGCGTCTGGGGATCATATCCTGACCCTGCCTTGACCGCTTCGCGGCTTGCGGTAGCTTACTCCTAATTGAATCCAAAGGATTCTGGGGAGGGACAGCATGGGGGACAGCCCCGCAGCAACAAACGGTAGAAGCCGGATTCGGCGATTGCTGATCTTGGCGGTTGTGATTGCCGCTGTCTGGTTTGGCGGGCGTCAGCTCGGTTGGTGGGGTGCGACCGACGACGGGCAGCTCAAGCTTTATGGCAACGTTGAGATCCGGGAGGTTCAGCTGGGCTTCCGCGTTGGCGGGCGGATTGCCAAACTGCATGTTGATGAGGGCGACCGGGTGCAGGCCGGTCAGGTCCTCGCCGAACTCGACACCCGCCCTCTTGATGACCGGTTGGCCGGCGCTGCGGCGCGGCTTAATGTAGCCAGTGCTGTCGCTGCGCGCGACGCCAATGGTTCGCGTCCGCAGGAATTGGGAGAAGCGCGCGCTGCCGTTGCCGCGGCTGAGGCCAGTCTGGCTGAAGCGCGCAGGCAGTTGGAACGGCGCCAGGCGCTGGTCGACAAAGGTTTCATCAGCCGCGCCGACGTACAGACTGCCGAAGCCACGGTCGCGGCAGCCGCTGCCGCGCTGGAACAGGCCCGCGCGGCTCTCTCTCTGGCGCAGGAAGGCGTCCGGGCGGAGGACCGACTGGCCAGCGAGGCCGGACGCAATGCCGCTGTCGCTGAGCGTCGGGCAGTCCAGACCGATATAGCCGACGCGGTGATTACAGCGGCCGAGCCTGGCCAGGTACTGACCCGTGCGCGCGAGGTAGGGGCGATTGTCCAGCCAGGGCAGACCGTCCTGACTGTGGCCCTGACCCAGCCTGTCCGGGTGCGGGCCTACGTGACCGAACCGGATTTACCCAAGGTCAGGCCAGGCATGGCGGTGAGGGTTTCGGTCGACGGTAGTGACAAGACATGGCCGGCCCGGATCGGATTCATCTCGGCGGTGGCCGAGTTCACCCCCAAGACAGTCCAGACCGAGCAACTCCGCACCGACCTGGTCTATCGCATGCGGTTGACGGTCGACGATCCTTCGGGCGAGCTGCGGCAAGGCCAGCCCGTTACCGTTACTATTCCTTCCTCTGGAAAGCGCTGAGCGCGGCGCATGGCGGAGGCCCCGCTCCTCCGGTTGGACGGCGTCTCGAAGCGCTTCAAGGGCGCGCGGCGCGGTGCACCGCCGGTTGAGGCCCTGCGGAATGTCTCGCTTACCTTGGGTCCTGGTCGACGCCTTGGGCTGGTTGGACCGGATGCCGGCGGCAAGACCACGCTGATGCGGATCATGGCCGGACTGGTCACGGCCGATGATGGTCTCGTCGAGGTCTTGGGAAGCCCGGTTGCAGAGCTCGACCGGGGGCAGATTGGCTACATGCCGCAGGGCGGCGCGCTTTATGCCGAACTGACCGTGCGCCAGAACCTTGAGCTGTATGCCCGTTTGCGCGGGCTTGAGCCGGCTGACAACCCCGAGCGGATGGAGCACCTTTACCGCCTGACCGGGCTTGGTCCCTTTACCGAACGGCCCGTCGGGCAGCTTTCGGGGGGGATGCGGCAGAAGCTGGCACTGGCCTGCGCGGTGGCGGCTGCGCCGCGGCTGATGCTGCTGGATGAACCTTCGGTCGGCGTGGATCCTGTCTCGCGGCGCGAGATATGGCAGTTGGCCATGGACCTGTCCGGTCCGGAAACCAGCCTGGTCTGGACCACCAACATCCTCGAGGATGCCGCCCGGTGCGACGAAGTGCTGCTACTGCACGAAGGAGAGGTGCGGTACTCTGGCCCGCCAGCCGGCCTTGCGGGGCAGGCTGCAGGAAGGTGTCATGCCCGACGTTTGAGCGCAGGCCTGCCGCGCCTATCGCTACAGCAGCTGTTGTTGAAACCGGAAGTGCTGTCAGGCCGGATCGAAGGATCGGCAATCCGCATCCTGACGCGCCAGGGAGTATCGCCGCCAGGAACCGGGTGGGAGCCGGTCGCGCCCAGCGCCGATGACGGGTTCTCGGCCATGCTGGACGATGGCACGCCGCTTCAACCCAGCGCTCTGGCTGAAGCCTTTCCCCAGCGCAATGATCCGGATGGCCAGCCAGCCATAGCCGCCATTGGCCTTACCAAGAACTACGGCGCCTTCACCGCTGCCCAGGACATATCCTTTGCGGTTCGGCCAGGTGAAATCTTCGGTCTGCTGGGGCCGAATGGCGCAGGCAAGTCCACGACCTTTCGGATGCTGTGCGGATTGGCGATGCCAAGTGCGGGCCGTGGCACGGTGGCCGGCCGAGACCTATCGGTCGCCCGCGCCCAGGCACGTGAGGCCATGGGCTATATGCCACAGAAGTTCTCGCTTTACGGAGATTTGTCGGTTGCCGCGAACCTGCGCTTCGTGGCCGGCAGCTATGGCTTGAACGGGCCGGCCCAACGCACTGCGATCGAGCGTGTAGTGGAGGCTTTGGGGCTTGTTCCATACTGGCAAAGCGCTGCTGGCCTGCTGCCACTGGGCATCAAGCAACGGCTCGCGCTGGGCGCGGCCGTGCTGCATAGTCCGCCAGTGTTGTTTCTGGACGAGCCGACGTCAGGCGTCGACCCGCTGGTCCGGCGCGAGTTCTGGCATCATATCAACGCGATCGCGGCGCGCGGGACTGCAGTACTGGTCACCACCCATTTCATGGATGAGGCCGAGAACTGCGATCGGCTGCTGATGATCAGCCAGTCAGAAGCCATTGCCCAAGGCACGCCGGCCGAGCTCCGGGCCTTCCTGGGCAAGGGACGGGAGCTCCCGACGCTGGAGGATGCCTTTGTGGCCTTGATCGAAACCCAGCGGGCCGCGCTGGCGGAGCGGGCGGCGTGAGCCGGCGAGACCCGCTGTTCTGGCGCCGTGCAGCGGCGATCCGGGCCAAGGAATGGGCTCAGATCTGGCTTGATCCGTCCACGTTTGGTCTGGTCGTCCTGATGCCGTTGATCCTGATGTTCCTGTTCGGCAGTGCCGTTACGCTCGACGTCAAGGGAACGCGGATCGGGGTGATCGATCTGGATCAGACCCGCGCTTCGCGGGAACTGGTGGTTAGTCTCGCGCACAATGCCTATTTCACGACGCGTGAAGGTCCATCGGTCGCAGCCATGGAGCCGGACCTGCAATCTGGCGAACTGCGCGGCATCGTGGTGATCGCGGATGGGTTTGAGCGGGACGCTACACAGCGGCAGCCCGGCCAGATCCAGCTCATCACTGACGGGTCGCAGGTCAACACGGCAACCTTGTTGGCTGGCCATGTCAACGGAGCGCTGGCCACCTGGGTCAGCGAACGGGCCGCCGAGCGGGGCGAACCCGTCGTTCCGGTCCTGCGGATGATCCCGCGTTACACCTACAATCCGGAGCTTGAGAGCCGTTACATGCTGGTGCCGGGCGCGATCGGGATCGTTATGGCGATGATCGGCAGCCTGCTCACTGCGCTGATCATGGCGCGCGAATATGAGCGCGGCACCATGGAGGGCCTGCTGTCCACGCCGATATCGATACCCGCGCTCGTGCTCAGCAAGCTGCTGCCCTATTACGTCCTCGGCCTCGCCTCGACTGCGATCTGTGTGGCCGTGGCGGTCTATGGCTATGGGCTGCCGTTCCGTGGCTCGCTGCTGGCGTTGTTCCTGGTCTCCTCGGCGTTCCTGGCTGCGGTGCTGGGGCAGGGGCTGCTCATCTCGGCCGGAACAAAGAACCAGTTTGTATCGACCCAGTTTGCCCTGTTGTCCGGCTTTCTGCCCTCGCTGCTGCTGTCGGGCTTTCTGTTCGAGATAGATTCCATGCCGACAGGGATTCAGTGGCTGACCTACATCGTGCCGGCCCGCTACCTGATTCCGCCGCTGCAAAGCGTGTTTCTGGTTGGCGATGTCTGGTCAATGTTCCTGCCCAACATCCTCGCGCTACTGGCCTTTGGCGCTTTCTTCTTCCTGCGCGTGATCCGCGCAATCAAGCGGCAGATCGCATGAGCGGTGCGCTGATCCGGATCCTGGCCATGGCACTCAAGGAGTTGAAGGTCGTGCTGCTTGACCGGCGCGTGCTGACTACCCTGGTGGCCAGCCCGGTGATCCAGCTCATCCTGTTTGGCCTTGCTACGACGCTGGAGGTCAAGAACGTCGACCTGGGCGTGGTGAACCGGGATAGCGGGGGCGCCTCGGAGCAATTTCTCGCCTCGCTGGCGGGCGCCCCCAACATGCGCAGCCTCGTTCGCTACGATAACGAGGCCGCGCTGGCCGAGGCAATTGAGCAGCGCGAAGTGCTTGGTGGATTGATCATCCCAGAGGCTTTGTCGGCGCGGGTCCAGCGCGGCGAAACGGGGGAAATCGGACTGTTGCTGGATGGCCGGCGGGTCAATGCCGCGCAGATTGTTTCCGGTTATCTCGGCGAAGTGGCCACGGAAACCGGGATCAGGTTGCGTCCGGAAGGGCAGCCGCCGATGCCTGTGCTGGTCGTGCGGAACCGTTACAATCCCAACCTCGACTACAATTGGTTTACCCTGCCGGGCATGATTGCGGTGATCACCACGGTGCTGGTCCTGTCCGTTTCGGTTCAGGCCATTGCCCGTGAGCGTGAATTCGGAACCTATGACCAGTTGATGGCCCTGCCGCTGCGGCATTGGGAAATATTGATCGGCAAGAGCGCCCCGGCGTTCTGTGTCGGCCTGTTCAACGGTACGTTCTATGCGGTGATGGTTGCGCTGCTGTCGGATGTGCCATTTCACGGCTCCTTCCCGCTGATGATCATGGGTGTTGCGGTATTCAGTCTGGCCGTGACCTCAATCGGGCTGGCGATATCATCGGTCGCGCAGAATCAGCAGCAGGCATTTCTCGGCGGTTTTCTGGTGATCGTGCCGATGATCCTGCTGTCCGGCTATGCCAGCCCGATCGATGGAATGCCGGGCTGGTTGCAACCGATCGCCCAGCTCGATCCACTCAGCCACATGCTCGCGATCTGCCACGGATTGTTCCTCAAGGACTTTCCGGTGGAGCTAGTAATGGGCCATGTCTGGCCCATGCTGGGTGTTGCGGCGGCGGCCTATCTGCTTGGATTCGTTTTGTTGCGGCGCCGCAGCACCTGAACTGAAATGGGACTCGGCTCGTCGCAAGCGAGCAAGAAATGCTTTGCCAAAAGACTCTACCCTCGGTTAGATTCCTCAACAGGGGACGATAAGTGACTTCGCCCCCTGCCCAAAAAGGGTTGCGCGTGAGGGGGTTATGGATCGACTTTCAAGCGATCTTTCGAGCAATCAGGTGCCGCGTTACGATGAGGGCGGAGCGCTTGAGCCCGCTGTCAGCGATGCTGCGGCTATGCTGGCGAAGGCCCGGATGCGGCTGTCGATCCCCGATGAGCTGTTCACGCTGAACGAGCTGGACGTCCTCTACAGCGAAGCCGAAGAAGCGCTGTGGACCTATATGCGGCCCGCAGGAAGGCCCAGTTTCACGCCGCCGATGCTCGCGGATTTCACCAGCTGGCAGCGCCTGATTTCGGCGCATTTTGGTCCGGACCGGGTCCCGCTCAAGTATCTCGTGCTGGGCAGCCGCGCGCCCGGCGTGTTCTGCTTTGGCGGTGATCTGGAGTTGTTCGCCAATTTCATCCGTCAGGCCAATCGCGACGCCCTGGCGGCCTATGGCTATCGCTGCGTTGAAATTCTCCATCGCAACATCAACGCGCTGGACCTGCCGATCCTGACCATTGGCATGGTGCAAGGCCAGGCGCTTGGCGGCGGGTTCGAAGCGCTGCTTTCGTTTGACTATATCATCGCTGAACGCGGCTCGACCTTTGGCTTGCCAGAGGTAATGTTCGGCCTGTTCCCTGGCATGGGCGCCCACGCCATTCTCTCCCGCAAGTTGGGGCAGGCAATGGCAGACCGGATCATCATGGGCAACGAAACCTATTCGGCTGAGGCCATGTACGAGCTTGGCGTGGTGCACCAGCTGGCGGAACCTGGCGAGGGCGAATTGGCTGTCCGCGAGTTCATTGCCAAGTCCAGCCGCCGGCATGCAGGCTTGGTCGGGGCGCGCCGCGCCAGCCGCAGGGCCAAGGAAGTAACCCTGGCGGAACTGCGGGACATTGTTGATTGCTGGGCGGATGCCGCGCTGCAGTTGCGCGAGCAGGATCTCAAGTTGATGCAGCGGCTTGCCGGTGCGCAATCACGGCTCCCACGCGCCGCCGCCTGATCGGTCAGACTTCGCCGTGGCCCAGCGCCAGGTATTCGGCGCTTTGCATTTCCATCAGCCGGCTGACGGTGCGTTCAAATTCGAAGCGGCCATCGCCAGCGCGATAAAGGTCTTCGGGTGCAGCATCGGCAGTCGCCAGCAGTTTGACCTTCTGTTCATATAGCGCGTCGATCAGCGTGACGAACCGGGCGGCTTCATTGCGGTTTTCCGGGCCAAGCCGCGGGATGCCGACCAGAATGACGGTATGATAAGTCTGGGCGATGGCCAGGTAGTCGGCTGCACCGCGGGCCTCCTCGCAGAGTCGCTTGAAGCTGAACACGGCTACGCCTTTGAGACTTTTCGGGACGCGCAGCTTGCGGCCGCCACCCAGATCCAGCTCGGCCGATGGCACGTGATCGGCGTCTTCTGGCGGGTAGTCGGTCAGCCGGAAAAATGCCTCGCGCACCTGTGCGGTGGCGGGATCGCCCAGCGGCGTGTGCCATGTGGCCATGCCACCCAGCCGCTCCAGCCGGTAATCGACCGGTCCGTTCAGCGCCATGACGTCAAGCTCGCGCTCGATCAGGGCAATGAACGGCAGGAAATGCTCCCGGTTGAGGCCGTCCTTGTAAAGCTCGGACGGTGCGCGGTTGCTGGTGGTTACGACCACCAGCCCATGGTCGCGGATCAAGGCGGTGAAGAGGCGGCTCATGATCATCGCATCGGCGGAATTGTTGACCACCATTTCATCGAAGGCGAGCACGCGCAGCCCATCGGCGATCGCAGCCGCAACCGGGGGAATCGGATCGCCGCTTTCGCTCTTGCGAGCTTCACGCAACCGGCTGTGGACCTCCAGCATGAAAGCATGGAAATGAACGCGGCGCTTGGCCGGAATAGCCAGGCATTCGTGAAACAGATCCATCAGCATGGACTTGCCGCGGCCAACACCGCCCCACAGGTAAAGGCCGCGCGCGGCGACGCGCTTGCGGCCCAGTAGCCGACCGATCAATCCCGGGGTGTCATCCTGCTCCAGCTCGGCCTGCAGCCTGGTGAGGCTTTCGGCGGCGGCTCGCTGCTCTGGGTCCGGACGCAATTCGCCAGCCGAAACCAGCTCGTCATAACGCTCCAGTAGCCGACCCATCAGCGCGTCGGCTTGCGGACAATGCCCGAGAAGGTTGCCACCAGGTGACTGTCATCCACACCCTGGGCCACGGTGCCTCGCATGAAGACCAGCCGCGTGGTTTCGCGCATCACTTCGACCACAGCATCGAGGGGCCGGTCTAGCGAGCCCGCGCCAATGAACTGGCTGGACAGTTCAAGTGTGACAGAGCCCCCGGCGTTTCCATTCAGCAAGGTTCGCATCGCCGCGAACAACGAAATATCGATGAGCGCGAGGGTCACCGCGCCGTGGACCATGTCGAGCAAATTTGAGTGCTTGCGCTCCGGAAACATCCGCACCCGGCAGGCGCGGTCGTTTTCCGGGCGGACGAGCATCCGGCCCATGGTCTGGGCATTGAACCGCGTGTCGTCGGCCAGCTCCCAACGGTGCCAGCCGGGATTGTCCGGATCCGGCTCGTAGATGAAGCCGCGCTGGTCGCTCACTTAAACGTGCCGCTCGGCCTGCATCTTCTTGATTTCGGCAATGGCGCGGGCCGGGCTCAGCCCCTTGGGGCAGACGTTGGCGCAGTTCATGATCGTGTGGCAGCGATAGAGCCGGAAGGGGTCTTCCAGTTCGTCCAGCCGCTCCCCCGTCATCTCATCGCGGCTGTCAGCCAGCCAGCGGTAGGCCTGAAGCAGGATCGCCGGACCCAGGAACTTGTCGCTGTTCCACCAGTAGCTGGGGCAAGAGGTCGAGCAACAGGCGCACAGGATGCACTCGTAGAGGCCATCCAGCTTTTCGCGCTGTTCAGGCGACTGCAACCGCTCCTTGCCTGACGGGGTGGTGCTGACAGTCTGCAGCCAGGGGCGAATCGACGCGTACTGGGCATAGAAATGGGTAAAGTCGGGAACGAGGTCCTTGATCACTTCCATGTGCGGCAGCGGGGTGATGCGGACCTCGCCCTTGAGGTCCTCGATCGCCGTGGTGCAGGCGAGGCCATTGCGACCGTTCATGTTCATTGCGCAGGAACCGCAGATCCCTTCGCGGCAAGAGCGGCGGAAGGTAAGCGAGGGATCCTGTTCGGACTTCATCTTGATCAGCGCGTCAAGCACCATCGGCCCGCACTTGTCGAGATCGATCTCGAACGTGTCATAACGCGGGTTTTCCCCGCTGTCCGGATCATAGCGATAGACGGTAAAGGTCTTCACCCGGCTCGCACCTTCGGCGCGGTGATGCTGACCCTTGCCCTTGATCTTGCTGTTCGCAGGAAGCGTGAAAGTTGCCATCGTCAGTCCCTGTCAATCGCCATAAACCCGCGGAGGTCAGGCCGCCGCGCGCAACCGCTCTAGCGATTCAGCGCGCGGGAGCAAGCACCGCAATCGTGATTTTTATCCGCCCAAAGTCATGCCGACAGCCTGGGTGACAATCGCCGCAGTGCTAATACCTGCTACAATCAGCAGCGTTACCAACAGCATATGCAGAAGTTTCGAGTAAAGCTCCTCCCGGCCGCGCCTGATAGGGACAGCCGGGAGGAGTGAATGGGAAGGTTGCGACCCTACCCCTGGTTCGCGACTCCCCTGCTGCAGTCCAGCAGTCGCGTCACCGGGGCGACCCTCCGCGCCGGTGCTCTGATCCTGTTCCGCAGCGGATTGAACCTGAATTTTCTTCCATATTGGCGGGTAGGTCGCTGCCAGTGTCTGCTCCCGGGCGAACTCCTGCCGATAGAGCCGGGCCATTTCACCCCTGGGGAGCCCGCCCAAACGGGACCGGATGATTTCGATGCGCTGATTGACGGCGGATTCGGAAATGCCAAGCAATCCAGCAATTTCCTTGCTGGTCCGGTTGTCTGCAACCAGCATCATGACCTCACGCTGCTTGACAGTCAGCTGTGGCAACACAGTCGGTTCAACCCGGTGTGAGCGAAGCGCGTTCATGACGATGTTCTTAGCCAGTGAATTGCCACCGGGCAATCCGACCAAAGGTCGGGTCAGCCGCAGACCTGCAAGATTATTCAGTAGAATCAGCCTGCAGCATCCGCAATGGCAGCGGCGAAGCCTGCCGGATCGTCTTCCTGAATGAAGTGCCCGCCTTTCAGTGTCCGATGCGCCACACCGCGGGTTCCGGGCACCCGCTCGAGCCAGACCGCATCGCCACCGCGCGTGATGGGATCTCCATCCGAAAAACACAGCAGGAACGGCTTGTCCCACTTTCGGAAGACATCCCACGCCCTAAGCTGGTCGGGCACGGCGACATTGCCCTTGAACGGAACCAGCGGCGGATAGGCGCGTGCTGCCGCCTTGCTGGCGCGGTTCGGGAAGGGCGCGTCATAGGCTGCCACCTCCGCACTTTTCAGTTCCCGGCGCGTGCCCTTGGCCACGATCCGGCCGATCGGGAATACCGGGCTATACTTGGCAAATGCGCGCCAGATGGCGAAAGCGCGCGGTGCGTCCTGGCCGTCGGGCAAGCCACCGTTTGACAGGGCAACTGCGGCAAACCGGTCCGGCACTTCAGCGACCACACGCAGGCCGATCAACGAGCCCCAGTCCTGGCAGCCGAGGGTCACGCCCTTGAGATCAAGGGTTTCGACCCACTCCCGCATCCACGCCACTTGCCCGGCGTAGGAATAGCTGCCTTGTCCTAGCAGTTTGTCTGACCGGCCAAAGCCGATCAGATCCGGCACCAGGACGCGAAATCCGCGCGCGGTCAGCAGCGGAATCATGTGGCGCCACAGATAGGCCCAAGTTGGCTCCCCGTGCATGAGGAGGACTGGCCGCCCATCGCGTGGGCCTTCATCGAGATAATGCACGCGCAGGCCGCTGCGCAGTTCGCAATAATGGGGAGAGAACGGAAAGTCCGGCAGTTCGGCAAAGCGTTCTTCAGGCGTGCGATAGATCTGCATTGTGGCTTTCCCCCTGTCGTGTTTGTGGCATCATGGCTTGGGCACAACAGGAAGGGAAGAGGCCATGGGGCTGGCAAGCTGGTATGATGAGCACGTTGTTCCGCGCCTGATCCGCTGCGCCTGTTCCGGGCCACAGATCATGAAGATCCGCTCGCAAGTCGTGCCACAGGCGCGTGGCGCCGTGTTCGAGCTTGGTTGCGGCGGCGGGATCAATCAGCAGTTCTACGATCCAGCCCGGATCACATCATACGCTGGCATCGACCCTTCAGTGAAGGGACTGGAGTTTGCGCGCGAGGCTGCGGCGGCGAAAGGCTGGGCTCACGAGATCAAACTGGGCTGCGGAGAGGATATCCCCTTTGCTGACAATAGCTTCGATAGCGTGGTCTGCACTTACACGCTCTGTTCGGTCGATGACCCGGCGCGGACCTTGTCTGAATTGCACCGCGTCTTGCGTCCAGGCGGTGTCCTCCTGTTCGCCGAGCATGGCGCTGCGCCCGATCCGGGGGTGGCGCTGTGGCAACGCCGCGTCGAACCGTTCTGGAAACGGATCGCCGGCGGTTGCCATCTGACCCGTCCAGTTGGCTCCGCGATCCAGCAAGGTGGTTTTGCCGTTGAGCCGATTGGTGCCCGGTTTGCTCCCAAGATGCCTCGCATCGCCGGTTGGATGGAGTGGGGCCTGGCGACGAAGGTCGGTTAGGAACAGAAGTGAACAGGGCCGGGCAACGCTAGCTGCCCGGCCCTGTTCCTTTTGGCAATTGACTTTCAATCAGTTGCCGAATGTCCGCTGCCACCAGCCGCTACGGCGAGGAGCGCCTTCACCGGCATCGTCCGTTTCGGCTCCGCCCTCGGGTTGACCATCCTCCGGAGCAGTCGCAACCGGTTCAGCCTCTGCAGCCTTTTTGCGGCTGCGCTTGGGCTTGGCGGGGGCGGCATCCGCGACCGGAGCCGGTTCCTCGGCGGGAACGGGTGCCTCGGCCGGAGCTTCGGCCTCTGCCGCCTTTTTGCGGCCCCGCTTCGGCTTGGCCGGAACTTCCTCAACGGGAGCAGTGTCAGCTGCGACAGGTGACGCTGCTTCAACCGCTTCCTCGACCTTTACGGCCTTCTTGCGGGTCCGCTTGGGTTTGGCAGGCGCTGCCTCTGCTTCTTCGGCTACAGGCTCTGCAACTTCGGCGGCAGCGTCGTCGGCAGCTTCGTTGTCACCCTCGGCTTCGCTGTTTTCGTCACGGTTGCCGTTGCGGCCACGGCCACCCCGGCGGCGACGACGGCGGCGCTTGCGCTGCCCTTCGTCCTCGTCACCTTCGGCGCGCTGATCGTCGGTGCGATCCTCATCACCCTCATCGCTGTCGCCATTGTCGTCGGCATCGCCCGCTTCAGGCGCATCGCCCTCTTCCCGATCCCGGCCACCACGACGCCGACGCCGCCGGCGACGCTTGCCGCGGCCTTCACCGTCATCGCGGCGTCCGTCACGCTGGCCACCGCGATCTTCGTCGCGATCGTCTTCGTCCTCGTCTTCGAAGGCCTCGACCTCGTCGTCGTCTTCAAAAGTGATCGCTTCGAACTTGGGCACGAATTCGGGGCGCGGCCCGGACGAGGTGACGCGCATCTTGGCGCCTTCGTTCTCGCCCTCTGGCAGTACTTCTACCCTTACACCGTAGCGGGCTTCGATTTCCGCAAGGTCGGCGCGCTTGGCGTTGAGCAGATATACCGCCGCCTCGGTGCTGGCGAACAGCGAAATGATCGAACCCTTGCCCTTGGCGGCTTCGTCTTCGATCAGGCGCAGCGCTGACAGGCCGGCGCTGGATGCCGTGCGCACCAGACCGGTGCCATCGCAGTGCGGGCACTGGCGGGTGGTCGCCTCGAGCACGCCGGTGCGAAGGCGCTGGCGGCTCATTTCCATCAGGCCGAAGCTGGAGATCCGGCCGACCTGGATCCGGGCACGGTCGTTCTTGAGCGCGTCCTTCATGGCCTTCTCGACCTTGCGGACGTTCGAGCCGTATTCCATGTCGATGAAGTCGATCACTACCAGGCCGGCCATGTCGCGCAGGCGCAGCTGGCGGGCGATTTCGCGCGCAGCCTCAAGGTTGGTGTTGAGGGCGGTCGCCTCAATCCCGTGTTCCTTGGTTGAGCGGCCGGAGTTGATGTCGATCGAGACCAGCGCCTCGGTTGGGTTGATCACGATATAGCCGCCGCTCTTCAGCTGGACTTCCGGATCGTACATCGCGGTCAGCTGGTCCTCGGCGCCATAGCGTTGGAACAGCGGTACCGGATCGGCGTAGTGCTTCACCCGCTTGGCATGGCTCGGCATCAGCATCTTCATGAAGTCGCGGGCGAGGCGGTAGCCGTATTCACCCTCGACCACCACTTCCTCAATCTCGCGATTGTAGATGTCGCGGATGGCGCGCTTGATCAGGTCACTATCAGAGTGGATGAGCGCCGGGGCAGTGCTCTTCAGAGTGGTTTCGCGAATATCGTCCCAGAGGCGGGCCAGATAGTCGAAGTCGCGCTTGATCTCGGTCTTGGTGCGCTGAAGTCCGGCAGTCCGGACGATGCAGCCCATGGTCTTGGGCAGGTCCATCTCGGCGATGATCGACTTCAGTCGCTTGCGGTCGGCGGCCGAGCTGATCTTGCGGCTGATGCCGCCGCCGTGGCTCGAATTCGGCATCAGCACGCAGTAGCGGCCGGCCAGGCTGAGATAGGTAGTCAGGGCAGCGCCCTTGTTGCCGCGCTCTTCCTTGACAACCTGAACCAGCAAAACCTGGCGGCGCTGGATCACGTCCTGAATCTTGTAGCGGCGGCGCAGCGCCATGCGCTTGGCGCGGACCTCGTCCGCTTCCTTGGCCTTGCCGCGCCCACCCTGACGGCGACGACCGCGGCGGGGGCGATCTTCACCGCGCGCTTCGGCGGCTTCCTCGCTGTCGTGATCGAAGGCGTTCTCGATTGCGCCGTCTTCGATGGTAGCAACTTCGTCCTTTTCGGCGGTGTCGACCTCAGTCACGCCGCCGAAGTCATCTTCGTCGTGATGATGCTCGTGGGTGGTGCCCGCAAGGTCATCAGCCAGGCTTTCGCCCAGCTCGTCATCGCCCACGAAATCTTCCTCACCCTCGGCGATGGCGCGCAGGGCGGCTTCTTCCTCGGCGTGCGCGGCTTCTTCCGCGAGCAGGGCCTCGCGGTCCTCCTTGGGAATCTGGTAGTAGTCAGGGTGGATTTCGCTGAACGCCAGGAAGCCGTGACGGTTCCCGCCGAAATCGACAAAGGCAGCCTGAAGCGAAGGCTCGACCCTGGTTACCTTGGCAAGATAGATGTTGCCTTTGATCTGCTTGTGTTCGGCAGATTCAAAGTCGAATTCTTCAATCCGGTTGCCCTTCAGCACCGCCACCCGGGTCTCTTCCTGGTGGCGCGCATCGATAAGCATGCGCATGGTCATTGATAAATCTCCGTGCACGCCAGGGCAGGTTCAGCCTGTGAAGGCCGTAACCGGTGCGCGTGGCGCGTTTGTATGCGAAACAGCCGCCAGCCGCGGGCAAGCGCCCGGTAAGGATGGCGGCGGCATGGGCTGAGCTGGTGGCATGATGCCAACCAGCGGCGTGGTGTGTGTCTGCGGGAAGGATCAGGTGCGGGATAGAGTGACGCACCGGCCCGAAAACCTGCACGGCCGCCGCCCCGAAGGGCTGGGACTTGGCAGGCAACGAACCACTTTTCATTCCGACATCAACCTGTGCGTCCGGGCAAAAGGTCCCGGAATTCCTTGCGATATCCGCTCTGCGTGCCGTCGCCGGCGCTATCTGAAGCTTTTCGCAAACTGATGCCTAGCATCCGGCATCCGGTGCGGCAAGGACATGTTGCAAAGAGGGGACGATGTGCGGGTTGGCATTGATTCCGCAGAATCCGGGGGTTAGCACCCGTCTGTCATGCGTCGCGCGATTACGCTCATTGCCCTGTTTATGGCCCCGATCGGGGTCTTTGCGGCAATGGTTGCAGCCGATCGTGCTTTCGGTGCACCCGGACGCGGTTATGGCTATGTCGTCAGAGTGGACCTGCCAGACAGCGACACCGGCGCAGATTTGCCACCAGTTCGTGGCCCGATTGATGCCAGCCGGCCACTGGTCGTGATTGATCCCGGGCATGGTGGCAAGGACCCTGGCGCCATCAATGGCCCATTGCAGGAAAAGGACCTGGTGCTGCGCCTGGCGCTCGCTCTGCGCGACGAGTTGCTGCGGCAGGGCGGGGTGCGCGTCGCACTTACGCGTGAAGACGATCGCTACCTGCTTTTGCCGCAACGCCCCGCGATCGCGCGCCGCCTTAAGGCTGACCTGTTTATCTCGATCCATGCTGACAGCACGGAGATTAGCAGCGGTGCGAGCGGTGCAACGGTCTATGTCCTATCGGAGAAGGGCAGCAACGAGGCTGCCGAGCGGATCGCCGCACGGGAAAACGCCGCCGACGAGGTTAATGGCATACGCATTGCCGAAACCAGCGATACCGTTGGCTCCTGGCTGGTCGATCTGACCCAGCGCAAGGTCCAGGCTCAGTCGGAAGACTTTGGACGGCTGATCATTCGTGAAGGCCAGGAACGGTTGCCGTTTCGCGAAACCACTTTGCAGTCTGCCGCCTTTGCGGTGCTAAAATCGCCCGACAATCCGTCAGTCCTGTTCGAGACGGGGTACATCAACAACGATACCGACGCCGGGCGCCTCGCTTCGCCCGAAGGGCGTCAGGCCTTTGCACAGTCGGTGGCCAGCGCCATCCGGATCTATTTTGCCCGCCAGCAATTGCCTGCAACTGCAGCCCGCTGAACTGGCCAATCGCGTCTTTCCCGGCAGACTTTGTCCGTGCTATCAGCCCCGCCAAGATGACCGATCAGGCCGAATCCTTCCGTTTCCGTATCCGCCGCGAAGCGGGAGGTCTGTTGACCCGGCTGCGGGAGCATCCTCTGGCAGTGCAGTTCGGTGCCAATTGGCGCAGCAGCAAGCGCTTTCGCACTTTTGGCTATGCCATCGGCGGTCTCCTGCTGTTGTACTTCGTGCTGTGGGTCAGCGTTCTCCGTAACCTGCCCTCGGCTGATCGCCTGCTGTCCTACCAGCCGCCCTTGCCAACCATGGTGCGAGGCGTGAATGGCGAGATCGTATATTCCTATGCTCGAGAGCGGCGGGTGCAACTGCGGTTTGTCGATTTCCCGGAGCCGCTGATCAACGCCTATCTTTCTGCTGAAGACAAGACCTTCTGGTCGCACGGTGGAATCGATTACACCGGATTTGCCGGGGCAGTGATCGACTACGTCTCTAAGCTTGGTTCCGGTGAACGCGCTGTCGGCGGTTCTACCATCACGCAGCAAGTGGCCAAAAACATCCTGATCGGGGACGAGTACTCGATTACCCGTAAGCTCAAGGAAATGATCCTCGCCAGCCGGATCGAAGGCGTGCTGACCAAGCAGCAGATCCTTGAGCTGTACCTCAACGAAATTCCGCTCGGGCGGCAGAGTTTTGGTGTCCAGGCTGCTGCGCGGGCCTATTTCGGCAAGGATGTGGGTGAGCTCAGGCTGCATGAAGCTGCGTTTCTGGCAATCCTGCCCAAGGCCCCGGAGCGGTATGGCCGCGCTCGCAACGAGCAGCTTGCACTGACCCGGCGCAATTACGTGCTTGACCAGATGGTCGACAATGGTTGGGCAACCGAGGCTCAGGCGGCGGAGGCCAAGGCCCAGCCGCTTGGCCTGATCCCTCGGCGGGCGGAAGCCTTTGATGCATCGGTTGGATACTTTGTCGAAGATGTCCGCCGACTTCTGATCGAGAAATACGGCGAAAAGGCCGAGGACGGACCGAACAGTGTCTACGCCGGCGGCCTGTGGGTCCGGACTTCGCTTGATCCGCAGCTGCAGAAGGCGGCACAGAATGCACTGCGTGCGGGCCTGCTGCGTTACCACGGGTCGCGCGGATGGCAGCGCCCGATTGATCGGATCAATGTGGATGGCGACACCTGGCAATCGCAGCTGGCCCTGCTTAACAAGTCGGTGTCTTACCAGAACTGGCGGGTCGGGGCCGTGCTGTCGCGGCGCGGTAACCAGGCTGAGATCGGCTTTGCCGATGGCACCCGTGCTCCGCTGACCGGTTTGCCGGACGCGTTGAAGGCTGGCGATGTGGTTCCTGCGGCGCCTGCAGGCGGATCGGCCTGGACAGTCAAGGGGCTGCCCGAGGTGCAGGGCGGCATGGCCGTCGTCGATCCCAATTCAGGGCGCGTGCTGGCCTTGCAGGGCGGGTTTGATGCCGGTCTTGGCAGTTTCAATCGCGCTACCCAGGCCCAGCGCCAGCCGGGCTCGACGATCAAGCCATTCGTCTACAGTACCGGCCTTGACTTTGGCATGACCCCGGCGAGCGAAGTGCTGGATGGTCAGTTTTGCGTCTACCAGGGGGCGCAGCTTGGCCAGAAATGCTTCCGCAACTTCGATATGCGCGGCGCCGGTGGCACCCACACGATGCGCTGGGGGCTTGAACAATCGCGCAACCTGATGACCATCCGGATTGCCAATGACGCTGGCATGGACAATGTGGTCAGGACGATTGAGCGGGTCGGGATTGGTAAGTATCAGCCCTATCTGTCGTTCGCGCTGGGGGCCGGTGAAACGACCGTGCTGCAGATGGCAAATGCCTATGCGGCCCTGGCCAACAACGGGATCCAGTTCCCGACTACGCTGATCGACTATGTCCAGGATCGCAATGGTAAGGTGATCTGGAAGTCCGACAACCGGCGTTGCACCAATTGCAGCATGGCTGAATGGGACGGCAAGCCGATGCCGCGGCTCGCGCCGCGGGGCAAGCAGGTGATGGACCCCCGCACGGCTTTCCAGG
>JBIIDJ010000088.1:0-9839 GCA_044238415.1 Novosphingobium sp. | reverse complement strand
GCCGCGTTAAGCTCTGCTCCGACCACCATCCCTAGGCCAACCAGCCAGAAAAAGAAAAGCGCGATCATCACGCCGGCGAGGCTCCCGTAAGTGAGATCGTATGTGAAGAACCGCGCCAGCACCCAGGGCAGGGCAATCGTCACCGCCGCCCACCAGATCGTCACCAGCAGCGCGCCCGGCCATTTGGGATAGCGCCGCGCGCGATAGGCGGTGGGCGTGAGCGTGAAGAACAGCGCGTAAAGCGAGATGAACAGCACCACCGCCGGGATCAGGCGCGAGGTGGCGAGCGTCGCCGCCCAGTCGCCAAAGCGCGGCAACCATGCGGCGATCACCTGCTCGACCGTGCCGATCGCGACCTGCGCGAACAGCGAGGCTAGCAAGCCGATGACCGCGATCACGATCACCCCGGTGGAGATCAGCCGGTGGCGCCAGAACGCGGCGGCCGGGGGTGTGCCATAGGCGCGGCGCAGGATATCGCGGATCGTCTCGATCAGGCTGCCTACGGTCCACAGGCCAATCAGCCCGCCGATCCACAGCAGTAGGCCCGAACGCGCTTGGACCACGTCCTGCGCCACTGGTTCCAGCACCCCGCGCACCATCGGCGGTACGGCCAGCAGGAAGGTGCTGACCGAAGCCTGGCGCTGGGCCTCCTCGCCGAACAGGGCGAAGATCGCGGCCACGGTGATGAAGAACGGGAACAGCGCCAAAATCGCCATGTAGGCCAGGTTCCCGGCGTGGATGAAGCCGTCGTTCCAGGCCCCGGTCCAGACCCGTTGCAGCACCCGGCCAAAGCGGACCAGCCGCCGCCGGGCATGGGGACTGACCTGTTCTTCCAGTCCGGCACGCCAGCGTAGCGCCCGCTTGCGGCGGGCTTCGGGCGAAAGGTCTGGTGCCAGGTGCGCCTCGGCCCGCGCCTGCTCGAGAGGTAATTCTTCCACGCCCTCGCCCGGACCTGCCTAGACGCCTAGCTTCGCGCGCAGGCTGCGGCTGTCGGACCATCCTTCCAGCCGCCGGGCAAGGTCGGCATCGCCCTCGGGCAGCTGGATTTCCAGGGTCACCAGCTGGTCGCCGCGGCTGCCGTCCTTGCGGCTGAAGCCTTTGCCGGGGATGCGCAGGGTCTTGCCCGAGCTTGACCCGGGCGCGACGGTCAGCATGACCGCCCCTTCGGCCGTGGGCACCTTGACCTTGGCGCCATTGACGGCCTCGTCGAGTCCGATCGGCAGGTCGATCCGCAAATTGTCCCCATCGCGGCGGAAAAAGGGATGGGGTTGGAAGCGGATCGTCACGATTGCATCGCCAGCTCCTCCAGGACCCGGTTCGCCCTTGCCGGCAAGGCGCATCTGGGTGCCGTCCTCAACCCCAGCGGGGAGCTTGAGGTCGATTGTCTTGCCGTCCGACAGGGTAATCCGCTGGGTCGCGCGTGCCGCCGCATCGGGCAATGAGACACCAAGCTGATAGGCAACATTGGCACCCTTTGGCGCAGCCCTCGTGCGGGCGCCTCCGCCAAAGCCCCCGGCACCGCCGCCGAAACCGCCGCGCCCGCCAAATAGTCCCTCGAAAATGTCCCCCAGGTCGATCCCGGCATCACCGCCGCCGCCCCCGAACCCCTCGAAGCCGTCGGCGCGAAAGCCCCGCTGGCCGCCAGCGCCGCCGAACCCGCCGCCCGGGCCGCCAAAGCCGAAGCCGGTCGGGTTGCCGTCGATGTCGATCTCGCCGCGGTCGAACTTGGCGCGCTTGTCCTTGTCGGACAGCAGGTCATAAGCGCGGGTCACTTCTGAGAAGCGATCCGCCGCCTTGGGGTTGTCCTTGTTGCGATCGGGATGCAGTTCCTTCGCCAGTTTGCGATAGGCGGACTTGATGTCCTTTTCCCCTGCGCCCCGCGCCACCCCTAGGATCGAATATGGATCGGCCATGCTTCCTAGCTAGGAGCCGCAGGCCCATACGGCAAGGTTATGCTTTGCCGTGACAGGCGCCGAAGCTATGGCTCAAGACCATGGATGACCAGCAAACCGCCGATGCCATTCCCGTTTCCCCGCCTCTCAAACTGTTCGATCAGTGGTTTGCCGAGGCGCAAGGGAGTGAGCTTAACGATCCGGAGGCCGTCGCCGTCGCAACTGCGACACCAAACGGTGCGCCCTCCGTGCGGATGGTGCTGCTGAAGGATTATGGGCCGGACGGCTTCGTGTTCTACACCAATGCGCAAAGCCGCAAGGGCGGTGAGCTGCTGGCCAATCCGCAGGCCGCCATGTTGTTTCACTGGAAGAGCCTGCGTCGGCAAATCCGTATTGAAGGCCGGATTGAGGAAGTCGAACCCGCCATGGCCGATGCCTATTTTGCCAGCCGCAGCCGGGATTCCCAGATTGGGGCGCTGGCTTCCGACCAGTCGCGCCCGCTTGGTTCGCGGGGCGAGTTTCTGGCGCGAATCGCCAAGATTACAGCGCAGCACCTGGTGGGCGCTATCCCGCGCCCATCACACTGGACTGGCTTTCGTTTAGTGCCGGATGCCTTTGAATTCTGGATGGATCGTCCATTCCGGCTCCATGAACGCCGACGGTTTGAGCGCGGCGCAGATGGTGAATGGGCCTCCGGCCTGCTTTATCCCTGAGCAATTGTTTCAGCTTCCGCAGGCCACTGGTCGGCGCCAGCCAGGTCATGTTTGCTAGGCACTCGCTATAAATCATGGCAACCTTAGGCTATCAATCGCCCTTCTTTCGAGAATAGAGGGTGGCAATCCGCGCAATGGCTGCGCGGACAGGTTCGTGCTCACCGTCCAGGGTCTTGCCCAGACGTACGATCGTGAGTTCTTGCGCGGGTGAGATCAGCACGAACTGGCCAAGGTGGCCATTCATCGAGAAGGCGCTGCCCGGTACGCCTGGGAACGGCGGCGCGCTTTCACCCTCGGCAGGCCGGTTAAGCCAGGTTTGTGCACCATAGTGCCGGCTGCGCGGACTGGGCGAAGTCATGAAGGTGATCCAGTCCGTGGGCACGATCTGGGCGCCGCCGACCGCGCCCTTGTTGCGCAGGAACTCGCCAAACCGGGCCCAGTCACGCGCCGAAGCGTGCATCAAACTGCCGCCAATCAGTGTCCCAGCGACATCGTACTCCGGCACGATGCTCCTCATGCCAAGGGGCTCGAACAGGCGCGAGCGCAGGTATTCGTGGACCACGCGCCGCCGTTCGGCCGGATCTGTGCTGGTCGTAAGAGCGCGCGCGGCAAGGTCTGCGAGGATCACAGTTGTTGCGCTGGAGTATTCCCATCTCCGCCCGGGCTCATGCTCGAGCGGTTGGGACTCGGCATAGTCGGCCATGGCATCGCGTCCATCGAGGAACAGCATGCGAACCTCGTCGGAGCGGTATACCGGATCACCCGCTTCGGTGTGTCGCAGACCGGAGCGCATCTGCAGCAGCTGGCGCAGCGTGATTTCGCCGCGCGGATCGCCCGGCCGCTGCCAGGCTGGGACCGGCACGCTTTCGTCTAGCCGCAAGCGGCCGTCGGCCACGAGCAGGCCGATCAGCACGGCGGTAACCGTTTTTGCCATCGACCAGCTCACGAAACGAGTGTTTTCGCGGTAACCCGTGCCATAACGCTCGGCGACAATGCGGCCTTGGTGGAGTACCAACACAGCACGGGTCTCTGCCATGGCTGGCGCCGAAAACAGGTTATCGACGGCACGGGCTAGTTGTTCGCGCCGCACGCCTGGGTTTTCGACCACGGCCGCAAGCGCGGCTGGCGACAGCTGAGGTGGTGGCGGTGCGGTTTCGCTACCGCAGGCAATCAGGCTTGGCAGTGCGAGTAAGGGCAGGATAAGGGACAAACCGCGCGTTGGCATGGCGCGCATCACTTGCGCAAAGGCGGGCACATGGCAACTCCAAACCCGGTACTATACCCACAGGGTCCGGCGCGTCGACGGCGCTGGCCCTGGCTGGCCCTGGCGGTACTCGGCGGCCTCCTGGCTTGGTTCTGGCAACCGCTGAGCGGTTATGCTCACGCGGGCGCCGCCTATGGTGCGCGGGTGGCCTGTTCGTGCCGGTTCGTTGGCGGACGCAGCCTGGACGATTGCCGTAAGGATTTTGAACCCGGCATGGAACTGGTGTTGCTGAGCGAAGATGCGGCAGCAAAAAGCGTAACTGCACACTTTCCAATGCTTGCGGCGCACACCGCCACGTATGCTGATGGAGAAGGTTGCCGGCTGGAACCCTGGCGCGACTGATTGACTGACTTGCTCAATTCTTGCATTGGCGCCGCCATCTAATAAGCCGGGCATACTCATGACGACTTCGACAGTTCCTGTAATTCTTTGCGGCGGCAGCGGCACCCGTCTTTGGCCCCGAAGTCGGGCCACCAAGCCTAAGCCGTTCTTGCGGCTAGTTGGCGACTGCACTCTGTTTGAAGCAACTTTGGGACGGGCGGACCAGGAGCACGGCTTTGCTCCACCCATGGTAGTGACGGGTGCGCGCCATGTGGAACATGTTGAGGAGCAGCTAGGCGATGCGCCAGGTGCCGCAATCGTGGTTGAACCCAGTGCTCAGAATACTGCGGCCGCGATCGCGCTAGCCGCGCTACGTTTGCCCGAAGATGCCGTGATGCTCGTCTGCCCCAGCGATCATCATATTGCCGATGCTGAATCATTCCGGCTCGCGGCCAGGCAGGCGGCCGACCTTGCCGCCGAGGGCTACCTCGTATCATTCGGGATCGAGGCAAAGACCCCAGAAACTGGTTTCGGTTATCTCGAGCGGGGCGAGGCGCTCGGGCATGGTGGCTATCGCGTGGCTCGGTTCATTGAAAAGCCGCCGCTGGAAAAGGCAAGGGAATACATCGCGGCCGGAACCTACGCCTGGAACGGCGGAATCTTTGCCTTTCGGGTCGGCACCTTCTTGAGCGAGTTGGCGCGGCACCGGCCGGCCATCTTTGCAGCATCCCGCGCTGCAGTTGATACTGGCCATATTGACGGCCGCCTGTTTTTCCCCGGCGCGGCCGAGTTTTCGGGCTTCAAACCGGAATCAGTCGATTATGCAGTGATGGAAAACACCGATCGGGCCGCAATGGTGCCCGCCGACATGGGCTGGTCGGACATCGGAAGCTGGGATGCGCTGCATGCCGCGCTGGAATGCAGTGATGCCGGCAACAGCGTCCAGGGGCGCGCCGAACTGGTTGAGTGCCGGAATGTCCTGGTCACCAGCGATGGCCCGCGCGTTTCGGTTATCGGTCTGGAAGACGTGGTGATCGTTGTCGATGGCGATGAAGTGCTGGTGACGAGCCATGCCGGAACCCAGCTGGTCGGCAAGCTTACCGGAGCGACCCGGCAGTGACGGTGCAGCTTACCACCCGGATGGTCGCCAAGCCGTGGGGCAAGGGCAGTCTGCCGGCACCGTTCACCGCGCCCGAGGGAGAGCGCATTGGCGAGGTCTGGTTCGAGCCGCCGGCTGCGCTTGATGCCCTGCTGGTGAAGTACATTTTCACGTCTGAAGCCCTGTCGGTCCAGGTCCACCCTTCCGATGCCCAGACCCAGGCCGCGGGCCTAGGGCGCCAGGGCAAGGAAGAATGCTGGTTGGTGGTCGATGCCGAGCCCGGCGCCGCGCTGGGCATCGGTTTTCGTGAGCCGCTGGAGCCGGAAGCCATGCGCGCCGCGGCGTTGGACGGTTCGATCGAGCACCTGTTGGAGTGGCACCCGGTAACGGCCGGGGACTTCTTCTATATTCCGGCCAATACCGTTCACGCGATCGGGGCTGGCATCAGCCTGGTCGAAATCCAGCAGAACAGCGACATTACCTATCGCCTGTACGATTATGGCCGGCCGCGCGAACTGCATCTCGATGAAGGGATGGCCGTGGCGCAGGGGATCCCCCATCCGCTGGCCTTGCGCACCCGGCTGACTCCGGATGGCGCCGCAACGCTGGTTGAAGGGCCGCTGTTCCGGCTTGACCGGCTGGATGGGGCTGTGACCGGGGAGGTCCGGCAGAGGTACGGGGAGGATCCCGTCTTCGTTATCCCGCTGGATGCCGCCGTAAGCGTTGCGGGTGAAACCATTGCTGCCGGCGAATGCGCGCTGGCGCCGTCGCTGACCGCCATGGAACTTGCCGCCGGCGCCAAGGTACTGATCACTCAGCCGGTCTGACCGGGCCGCCCGCTCAGGCCGTGGTGCTTTCGATCCAGCCGCCGCCGATCACTCGGTCACCGGCGTAAAGCACCGCCGCCTGACCGGGCGCCACGCCGTATTCGGGTTCCGAAAACCGGATCGTAGCCGCAGCGCCGTTGCCGAGCGGGCCTTCGAGCTGCACCGGCACAGGCTTCGCCATCGACCGGACCTTGGCGAGCAGGGGCTGGTCAGGCAGCGGACCGATCCGGTTAGTCTCCACGATCCGCGCCGCGGCCACCGCCAGCAGCCGGCGCGGCCCGACCAGCACCTGGGCGCCGGGTGCATCGATGCCCACGACGTAGAGGGGCTCGGGCTGGCCGCCAATCTCTAGGCCGCGCCGCTGGCCCACCGTGAAGTGGATCACGCCCTGGTGCCGGCCCAGTTCCTCGCCCGTTTCGGCATGGACAATCGCGCCCGGCCGTGCGCCTTCGGGACGGACGGCTGTCACGATCCGGGCATAGTCGCCGTCCGGCACGAAACAGATGTCCTGACTGTCGGGCTTGGTCGCTGTGCGCAGCCCGGCCGCCTCTGCCAGCGCGCGCACTTCCGGCTTGGGCAGTCCGCCCAACGGGAAGCGCAGATAGTCGAGTTGCGCCTCGGTTGTGCCATAGAGGAAATAGGATTGATCGCGCGCTGGATCGAGCGCTCGATGCAATTCGGGCCCTGCTGGTCCGATCACGCGGCGCACGTAGTGGCCGGTGGCCAGACAATCGGCACCCAGTTCACGGGCCATGGCAAACAGGTCGGTAAACTTTGGTCCCATGTTGCAGCGGATGCAGGGGATCGGGGTGCGGCCGGCGAGATATTCATCGGCAAAGCGTTCCACGACCTCTTCCCGGAACGCGGATTCGTGGTCGATCACATGATGGACGATGCCAAGCCGGTCGGCCACGGCGCGGGCGTCGCGGATATCATCGCCAGCGCAGCAGGCACCCTTCCGCTTGGCGGCGCTGCCGTAATCGTAAAGCTGCAATGTAATGCCGATCACTTCGGCACCGCTCTGCGCGGCCAGTGCCGCCACAACCGAACTATCGACCCCGCCTGACATGGCGACTACGATCCGCCGGTCCCGAAGCGGACCGGAAAGCTGGAACAGCACGCCTGGATCGGCGTTGACTGAGGTGGTGGCGGGCATGATCGGTCGGCCCATACACGCTTGGCCGGATACTGGCAAAGCTCCCTATCGGTTGGTTCGGATTTTGGTAACCCGCGTCAACAGGCGGTAAACCGGCCCTTTACCCGATCTTGACCTTGGTCGGTTTACAAGCAGCTCATGGAATTCGCCAAAGACCTTCTGGCAGGTTTGCGCCATCGGCTTGATGCCGGAAGCGATGTCGTGTCGGCCACCAGTTGCGACTGGCATGGCCTGAGCGCTCGGCTGCAAGCCGCTCACGCCGCGCGTATCGAATTGCACCGGCTGGCCGATGCCGGGGCCTCTGCGCCCTGGGGATCGTTCGTCGAAGCTGCGGGCTGGGCGGGCTCGCTCAGCCAACATGACTCACGGCATGTTAACCGTAGTGCTTTAGGTGATGGCAAAGCGCCCGACGGCATAGCAACCGGAACCCGAGCCGATTGGCTGGGTCACGGCCGAGGATGAATATGATCGAGAACCAGAAGATTCGACCCGCGATGGTGATCGGCCCGCTCGGCGAGCCGCTGACGCTTGAATCGCTGCCCTCGCCGGATACGACCCGGTGGGTGGTACGGCGCAAGGCTGAAGTGGTGGCAGCGGTGAACGGCGGCCTGCTGACCATCGACGAGGTCTGCGAGCGCTACAACCTGACGCTGGAGGAGTTTGCTTCTTGGCAGCGGGCCGTGGATCGTTCCGGCATGCAGGGCCTGCGGGTGACCCGCATCCAGCATTATCGCGACCTCTACGAGCGCCAGCTCAAGTACTGATCGTCTGAAAATTTAGTCGCGACAAGCGCTTGCTGTCGCGATAGACTTCGGGCCTGGGCAGACAATCGTCTGTCCGGGCTTGCTGTCGTTGCGTTGCGGGCACCGCCCGCCCGCAGGTCGGCACTCCGTTTGGGGTGCTGCACGGAGGAGGACGGATTATGGGCTGGTTTATTGCTCTGATCGTTGGCGGCGTTGCCGGCTGGCTCGCCAGCCTGATGATGAACCGCGATGCCTCGATGGGCATCTTCTGGAACATTGTGGTTGGCTGTATCGGTTCGGTCGTTGGCAACATGATCGTTGGCCCGTTACTCGGCATTGGAGGTTCGGTCAGGCAGTTTTCGCTGACCGGCTTGGCGATCGCTGTGGCGGGTGCAGTTATCCTGCTGGCCATCGTTAACCTGATCCAGCGCGGCCGCGTTCGTTAAGCAACCGGCGATAGCGTTTCGACGACCGCGGTTGGCAGTTGGACGAGCTTTGCGTTGCGCCTGAAACGGCGCAGGCCTAAGGCCTGTGCTCGTTGAAAAGTGCCGTGATGCTTTGAGCACCGCTTCAGGCTTGTCGGCAGTGATTTAGCATAGTAATACAGCTGCCTCAGGTGCTGCCGCACATGTTGCAGTGCTGTCCGACAGCGACCGAACGATGGGGCAAGGCCGGCCATGAACTACGACACGCGAATTGCAGCCAGCGACCTGGAGGAAGGCGATTCCGCTGCTGTCCTGCTGGGAGACGCAGAGGAAGCACGGCAATCACGCCGCAAACTTTGGTTAATCGGCCTGGTCGTTGCGGCCTTGATCATCGCGATCTGGTTCTGGCTGAACCGGGGGTCCGGTACGGCTGATGATGCGGACAAACCCAACCAGGCTCCGGTGGTGTCGGTCGTTGTGCCCGGCCGGACTACGGTAGACGGCACGATCAATGCCAATGGTACGCTCGCCGCCCGCCGCGAGCTGCCAGTCGGCGTGCCCGGCGAAGGCGGGCAAGTGGTTTCGGTGCTGGTCGAGCCCGGTCAGTGGGTTCGTGCAGGGCAGGTTTTGGCGGTGATTGACCGCTCGGTCCAGGTCCAGCAGCGCGCCAGCCAGGCTGCACAGATCGAGGTCGCGCGGGCCAATGCCAATCTTGCTCAGGCCAACCTTGATCGGGCCCAGCAGCTCGTCGAGCGCGGCTTCGTGTCCAAGGCCGATATCGACCGGCTCACCGCGCAGCGCGATTCTGCCGTTGCCCAAGTGCGCGTCGCTGGTGCCCAGCTTGGAGTGATCAACGCCCAGCTAGGCCGACTTAATGTCGTCGCTCCGGCGGCCGGACTCGTGCTTGAGCGCAGGATCGAGCCGGGCCAAGTCGTCAGCGGCGGTTCGGGCGTGCTGTTCCGACTGGCCAAGGGCGGTGAGATGGAGCTGCGCGCGCTGCTCGGAGAAACCGATCTCGCGGCCATTTCGACCGGCATTTCGGCCAGCGTAACCCCGGTCGGCAGCGATCGCTCGTTCGCGGGCCAGGTTTGGCAAGTGGCGCCAGTGATTGACCCCCAGTCCCGACAGGGTATTGCCCGCGTGGCGCTGGCCTATGCCCCTGAATTGCGGCCAGGCGGCTTTGCGGCGGTCACGATCAAGGCTGGCACCATGGTCGCTCCGGTCCTGCCCGAATCGGCGATCCTGTCGGATACCAGGGGCAGCTTCGTCTATCTGGTTGGCAAGGACAACAAGGCCGAACGACGCGACGTCAAGACCGGAGCGATCGTTCCCGCCGGCGTCGTCGTGACCGAAGGGCTGAGCGGGACCGAGCGGGTCGTCCTGCGCGCCGGCGGCTTCC
>JBIIDJ010000087.1:0-9913 GCA_044238415.1 Novosphingobium sp. | reverse complement strand
GCCAGCGCCCCAGCGGGGCAACAAATCGCGCGGCCGTTTGTGGGTTGAGTGAATCAAGCGCGAGAATGAGGTCGGCAATAGAGCGGTACCCCCGGCCATCGGCCGCGTGGAACGCGCCCGGATTGGCCGCAAGCGCCATATAGAGCGCTCGGGCGCGATTGGGGTTGGTCAGGGTAAAATCGGGGTGCCTTGCCAGCGCCTCGACATGATCGAGCACCCGGGGGTGCAGCGAACCGGCCTGGAGCGAAAACCACTTGTCGATAACCAGCGCATTGCCGGCAAACCGCTGGTAGAAGGCTGCAAGCTTGGCCTCGCGCAGCGGATGGTCAAGACCCGCGAGCACCATCGTTGCGCTCTGTCTGTCGGTCATGTTGTCGGCCGCGTCGAATTGCGCGGCGGCCAGCTCGGCTGCCAGCGCAGGGACACCTGCGGCGAGGTAAACCAAAGCCTGCGCCTTGACCTTGCGCGCGCCCCGCGCCTCGGCCGAAAGGCTGTAAGGCACGGCGCTGGCGCGGGTGTGGAGCGCGACCAGGGCGTCTTGCAGTTCGCTGCCAAGGTAAGCCTTCAGCCCCTCGCGCTCGGCCCGGATCGCGCCGGGATCGGCGGCGGCGAACTGTTCGGCCAGATAGGTTTCCCCCGGCAGCGCCATCAGCTCGCCGCGCATCAGGTCATCCAGCGCAGGATCGGCGATCACTGCGCCCAGCGCCGTGGCGATTGCTGCGCGCCCGTCCGGATCGGCCTTGCCCGAGCCGATCACCGCGACCAGGTGCTGCACCACCAGCTGCTGCAGCGCCTCGTAGCGGGCGAAGGGATCGTCATCATGGGCGGCAAGGAACATCAGGTCAGCCGCCGTCAGGTCGGCATCGACATTGACCGGCGCCGAGAAGCCGCGCCCCAGCGACAGGACCGGGCGCTCGGGAAATCCGGCAAACTTCAACTCGACTTGAGGTTCACTCAGCGTAACCAGTTGTTCACCATGGTGTTTCCCGCTTTTCCGGTCGAACAGGGCCAGCCGCAGCGGGATCACCATCGGCTGCTTAGCCGGTTGGCCGGGCGTGGGAGGGACTGCCTGTGACAAGGTCAGCGTGGCCGTTTCGCCCTCGTGCGAAAGCCGCGCGGTGACCTTCGGCGTGCCGGCCTGGCTGTACCACAAGCGAAACTGAGTGAGGTCGACCCCCGCCCCGTCCTCGATCGCCTTTACGAAGTCCTCGCAGGTCGCTGCTTCGCCATCGTGGCGGTCGAAATAGAGGTCGCAGCCCTTGCGGAACCGCTCGGTCCCAACCATCGTGCGCATCATCCGGATGACTTCGGCGCCCTTGTTGTAGACCGTGGCGGTGTAGAAGTTGGAGATCTCCTGATAGGCATCGGGCCGGATCGGGTGCGCCAGCGGCCCCGAGTCCTCGGGAAACTGGGCGCTGCGCAGCACGCGCACGTCCTCGATCCGCTTCACCGGTTCGCTCCCCATGTCGGCACTGAACAGCTGGTCGCGCAGCACGGTGAAGCCTTCCTTGAGGCTGAGCTGGAACCAGTCGCGGCAGGTGACACGATTGCCCGACCAGTTGTGGAAGTATTCGTGGGCGACCACGCCCTCGATCCCGTCATAATCCATGTCGGTGGCAGTTTCGGGATCAGCCAGGATGTAGCGGGTGTTGAAGACGTTGAGTCCCTTGTTCTCCATCGCCCCCATGTTGAAATCGCTGACAGCGACGATGTTGAACAGGTCAAGATCGTATTCGCGGCCGAACACCTCCTCATCCCACTTCATCGAATCCTTGAGCGCCTGCATCGCGTGATGCGTGCGGTCCTGATCGCCCGCGCGGACCCAGATGTTCAGATCGACCTTACGTCCGCTCATCGTGGTGAAGGTATCGTGGTTGGCGACGAGATCGCCGGCAACCAGCGCGAACAGGTAGCTCGGCTTGGGCCAGGGATCGTGCCATTCGGCCCAGTGGGTGCCATTCGGGCCATCGCCCGAAGTGGTGCAATTGCCGTTAGACAGCAGCACCGGGAACAGCGCCCTGGGTCCGCTCATCCGCACCGCATAGACCGAGAGCACATCGGGCCGGTCGGGGAAGAAGGTGATCCGGCGGAACCCTTCGGCCTCACACTGGGTGCAAAGCATCCCGTTCGAGGCATAGAGCCCCATCAACTGGGTATTGGCGGCGGGGTTAAGCGCGGTTTCGATCTCCACCACATGGCGCTCGCCCGGCAGGTCAATCACCAGGTCCGGCCCATCCATCCGCCAGTCATCGCGCGGCGCGCCATCGACCAGCACGCAGCGGGCCGCGATCCCGTCGCCATTAAGACGCAGCGCCTGGTCGGCACCGCTCCGCACCACCGACAAGCGGGTGCGAACCGTCGTCGCATCAAGGCCCAACACGAAATCGAGCGCGATTTCCGGCACCAGCCAGGCGGGCGGCTGATAGTCCTCGCGGCGGATCACGGGCGGGGCGGCGGGGGGTGCTGTCATCGCGTCCATCTCCCACCAATGCCGTTCGCATCGAGCGAAGTCGAGATGCTGCGCGCAAGTGTCTCGACTTCGCTCGATGCGAAGGGGTAGTGAGGCGGGGATGCAACGCCTGTTCATCTTTGGTCTTGGCTACACAGCCGCGCGCCTGGCCGCCGCAATGGAGGCGCGGGGGTGGGAAGTGATCTCCACGGGCAGCGCCGGGACCCTGCGGTTCGACGATGCCGCCAATGTGCGACTGGCGCTGGCCGATACCGACCAGGTGCTGTCCTCCGTTCCGCCCGGCGCCGATGGCGATCCGGTGCTGCAGGCCTATGGCGCGGACTTGACGGGCAAGCCGCTGACCTATCTGTCCTCCACGGGCGTCTATGGCGACACACAGGGCGCCTGGGTCGATGAAAGCGCGGCCGTCGGCACCGGTCGCCGCACCGCCCGGGCCGAGGCCGATGGCGAATGGCTGGCGCGCGGCGCCCGGGTGCTGCGGCTGCCGGGTATCTATGGCCCCAGCCGGTCGGCACTGGAACGGGTCGAGGAGGGGAAAGCCCACCGGGTCGACATCGCCGATCAGGTGTTCAGCCGGGTCCATGTTGACGACATCGTCAGTGCCGCCGTCCTGGCGCTCGAGGCCCCGGCGGGTGCCTATAACGTCAGCGACGACCTGCCGTGCAGCCAGAACGAAGTGATCGAGCACGCCTGCGCGCTGCTCGGCCTGCCCCGGCCGCCGCTGCAATCGCTCGATGAAGCGGGTCTGTCCCCCATGGCCCGCGCCTTCTATGCCGAGAACCGCCGCGTCGCGAACGGCAAGGCGAAGCGCGTGCTGGGCTGGCAACCGCGCTATCCGACCTATCGCGAGGGTCTGGCGGCGCTACTTGCGGCCCGATAGGGCCACCAGCAACCCGGCCATGGCCAGCACTGCCCCGCCTGCGGCCAGCAGGCTCCACTGGTAACCTTCGAACAGGGTGGACAGCACCATCGCCACCACCGGAACCGCCACGCCGTTGTAAGCTGCTGGCCCCGGCCCCCATTCGCGGATCAACTGGGTATAGAGCGGAAAGGTCAGGGCTGAACCGACCAGGCCCAGATAGACGATCCCCGCCAGATAGCCCGGCCGCGGATCGATCGTCGGTGCGCCGACCGCAACCACGGCATAGCCGGCGCTGGCGATCACGCCCCAGAACATTCCCCAGCCCATCAGGGACAACACGGGCACGCCCTTGGCCGTATCGGTGGCCTGCAACAGGTTGCCGACCGACACCGACATAATGGCAATGACGACGAGCACAACGCCGGTCGTCACCCCGCTGTTCGGCGGCGCGATGCGGTATTCGTGCAGCATCAGCAGCGTTATGCCGGCCAGCGCAATCGCCGATCCGGCCATGAAGCGCCGGGTGATCGTGGCGCCCAGCACCAACCGCGCGAGGATCGCGTTGGGCACGATCATCAGCGCAAAGACCACCGCGACCAGGCCCGAGGTGAGATAGTGCTCGGACTGGTAGATCAGCTGGAAGTTGAGACTGAACTGGAACAGCCCCATGGCGATAGCCAGGCGCTGTTCGCGCGCTGTCAGCCGCAGCCGCTCACCGCGCAGGGCGGCAAAGGCCAGCATGGCCCCGGCGGCCAGGATGAATCGCCAGACTACCGACCATGCTGGCGGCACCGCGCTGATCTGGTCCTTGATCACCAACCAAGTTGATCCCCAGACCAGCGCGAGGAAAATGAATGCCGCGATCGAACGCGGCGTCAATGTGACCCCGCTCACAGCCCGGCACTCACAGCGCAGCGATCGCGCGGGCGAGCGCAGTGACGTGTTCCTGAGGGCTGTTCCAGGCCGTCACCAACCGCGCTGCGTCCTGACCCCAATCATAGAACGAGAAGCCGTGCGACCGCAGAGTCTCGCGCTCCGGCGCCGCCAGACGAAGGAACACCTCGTTGGCCTCTACCGGGTGGAGCAGGCGATCCTTGGCTGCACCCGCCAGTTCCTGCGCGGCAGCGTTGGCGTGCCGCGCATTATCCAACCATAGGTCGCCCTCAAGCATGGCCAGTAGCTGTGCTGCCAGGTAACGGCCCTTCGACTGCAGGTGCCCCGCCCGCTTGCGGCGGTAACGCGCCACATCGGCCAGTGCCGGATCGAAGAATACCAAGGCTTCGGCGCTCATCCCGCCGTTCTTGATCATCCCGAAGCTGAGTGCAGCCGCCCCCTGGCACGCGTCCCAGGGGGTGCAACCCAAGTGCGCAACCGCGTTGCCGAACCGCGCGCCATCGACATGCAGCGGCAAGCCGCGTGCCGCGCAGAACTGGGCAATCGATGCTATTTCTGCCGGCTGGTAAGCCCGGCCATATTCGCTGGCCTGGGTGATCGAAACGGCGTGTGGCTGCACCTGGTGGACATCATCCCGAATCGGATCGATCACCGCCGCGATTGCCGCCGGGGTCAACTTTGCACCCTCGCCCTCGGCCAGCAGCAGCTTGGCACCGTGCAGGTAGAAGCCGGGCGCACCCCCCTCATCAACCTCAATATGGGCCTCGCGGTGACAGACCACGCCGCCATGTGGCTGGACCAGGCTGGCCAGCGCCAGACAGTTGGCCGCCGTGCCGGTGGCTGCCCACAGCACCGCACAGTCGCGCCCGAACACCGCCGAGAAGGCCGCATCAAGGCTCTGGCTCAGAACATCGCCGTCATAAGGCGAATCGGCAGCATCGGCCGCCTGCATCGCGCGCCACAGCGCGGGATGAACAGAGGCGGCATTGTCGGAAAGGAACTGCATGGCCATACTCGTGCCTTATGGCGACAAGCTGCGCCGTCAAGCATCAGGAGTCGAGCATGGCCGAAGTGACTATTTCTCGCCACGGGTCCGATAGCGCCGGAGAATACCATGCGCATATCCCCGGCGAGACGGCAATTGGCCGGCTGACCTGGTCCGAACACAATGGCGCGCGGATCGCCGAACACACGTTGGTCCCGCCTGAGATCGCCGGGCGCGGCATTGCTGCGCTGCTTGTCGAAGCACTGATCGCCGATGCTCGCGAGCTGGGCTTCAAGGTCATTCCGGCCTGCAGCTATGTCGCCGCGCAGTTCAAACGCCACGCGGAATGGACCGACCTGCGCGCGTAAGATCAGGAAAAGTCCTTAGCCAGCCGCTTAACCATCCTTCACCCCAATGCGCGTAAGCTTCGCTCATGGGGTTCGCTTCTCATCTTTACCATCGTGTGCCGACCGGCCGCCGGGGCGATCCGCGCCTGCGACTGACCTTGCCTGCGGAGCTGATCACGCTCAATGGCCAGGGCGCGGCACAGATCGAGAACCTGTCGCTCAGCGGCGCACGGGTGGCGACTCACCTTGCCCTGAATCCCGGCTCATCCTGCCTGCTTCGCTGGTTGGACCAGGAGGTCTTTGCGATCGTCAAGTGGGCCCGCAACAATCGCTGCGGGCTGATATTCGACGAGCATCTGAGCGAAGATACCTTGCTGCGGACGCGTAACATGGAAGCGCAAGCCCAGCGTGTCGAGGAAGAACGCCGGCAGCATTCGGCCCGCGATTTCGTGAACGGCCGGGGCCGCGGCAGCATCAGCGACTAATTTCGGCAGCCCGGAAACGAATGGTGCTGCTGGGGAGGATTGAACTCCCGACCTCAGCCTTACCAAGGATGCGCTCTACCACTGAGCTACAGCAGCCAACCATTCGGATAGCCCGCAGCGGCAAGGCCGGTCCGGGCAGGGGCGCGCTATTGGCCGCACCCCCTTGCTTTGTCAAGCACGAGCCTGATAGCGCTGCCTGATTGACCATGGGTAAAGAAACCGAACTGTCGCGCGAGGAGCGCCTGGCCGCAAAACTGCGCGAGAACCTGCGCCGCCGCAAGGAACAGGCCCGGGAGCTTTCGGGCGCGAATCCGCCCCCTTCCCAAAGACCCAGACCCCCGCTAGGGGCGAGTGCTTCTAAGACTTTTGCGGAGCCAAGCCCTTGCCGCGCCTGATTCTCGTCCGTCATGGCCAGTCCCAGTGGAACCTCGAAAACCGCTTCACGGGCTGGTGGGATGTTGACCTGACCGCCAAGGGCGAGGAAGAGGCTCGCGCTGCGGGTGCCCTGCTCAAAGCAAAGGGCATGCTGCCGAGCCTGGCCTTTACCTCGCTCCAAACCCGCGCGATCCGCACGCTGCACCTGGCATTGGAATCGGCCGGGTGGGTGTGGATTCCTGAAACCAAGGACTGGCGACTGAACGAGCGGCACTATGGTGGGCTAACCGGGCTAGACAAGGCCGAAACGGCGGCCAAGCACGGCGAAGAACAGGTCAAGATCTGGCGCCGCAGCTTCGATATTCCGCCGCCGGTGCTGGAAGACGGTTCCGAATTCGATCTCAAGGCCGACCCGCGCTATGCTGGGATCGCCATTCCCAATACCGAAAGCCTCAAGGATACGATCGCCCGGGTCCTGCCGTATTACGAAAGCGCAATCGCCCCGGCGCTGCGCGCGGGCGAAACGGTGCTGATCGCCGCGCATGGCAATTCGCTGCGCGCGCTCGTCAAGCACCTCTCGGGTATTTCCGATGCCGAGATCACCGGGCTCGAAATCCCGACTGGCCAGCCGATCGTTTATGAGCTTGATGACGCACTTACGGCGATCGAGCGCTACTATCTGGCGGAGCGCTGAGCCATGGCGGCTCCTGTCGCAATTGTTATGGGCAGCCAGTCCGACTGGCCGACCATGAGCCGCGCAGCCGAAGCGCTGGATAAGCTGGGCGTGGCTTATGACGCACGGATCGTTTCCGCCCATCGCACCCCGCAGCGACTGGTCGCCTTTGCCGAAGGCGCGGCCGACGAGGGCTTCAAGGTCATCATCGCCGGAGCGGGCGGAGCAGCGCACCTCCCGGGCATGGTGGCGAGCATGACCCACCTGCCGGTGCTGGGCGTACCGGTCCAGTCCAAGGCCCTGTCGGGCCAGGACAGTCTGCTGTCGATCGTACAGATGCCGGCCGGGATCCCCGTCGGCACCCTGGCGATCGGCGAGGCCGGCGCGACCAACGCCGGGCTGCTGGCCGCAGCGATCCTGGCCACGACCGATCCTGCTCTGGCCGAGCGGCTCAAGGCTTATCGCGCAGCGCAGAGCGCCAGCGTGGCCGAGCGGCCGAGTTGAGCTGATGATCCCGCCCGGCGAGACCATTGGCATTCTCGGGGGGGGCCAGCTCGGGCGAATGCTGGCCATGGCCGCCGCCCGGCTGGGCTACCGGGTGCATATTTTCGCGCCGGAAACCGATTCGATTGCCGCCGATGTGGCTGCGCAGTTTACCTGCGCAGCGTGGGACGATCAGGCCGCACTGACTCGCTTTGCCGCAGACTGCGCGGTGGTGACCTACGAGTTCGAAAATGTACCCGTCGGTCCGCTGAAGGCGCTGGGCGGTATTCCCCTGCTGCCAGGCGCCCATGCCCTGGAAGTGGCGCAAGACCGGCTCAGCGAAAAGCGCTTCGTGGAAGGGTTGGGCGGTCGCCCGGCGCCCTTCGCAGCGGTTGACACCGCCGAGGACCTCGAACGGGCGCTCGATACAATTGGCTCACCCGCAATTCTCAAGACCCGGCGCGATGGCTATGACGGCAAGGGCCAGTGGCGGATCATGAGCGATCATGAGGCCGAGGGGATCCGCCTCGGCGATCAGCCGCTGGTGTTCGAAGGGTTCATCGATTTCAGTCATGAGTTCAGCGTGATCCTGTGCCGCGCACAAGACGGCAGCGTGGTGTTCTGGGACAGCGCCGAAAACGTCCACAAGGGCGGCATTCTTGACCGCTCGGTCGTACCGGCCGGTCCCGAAGTGGCAGCGCAGGTTCCGGCCGCACGGGAGCTTGCCGGAAAGGTTGCTGCCGCGCTCGACTATGTCGGGGTGCTGACCCTGGAATTCTTCGCCACCAAAGACGGGCCGGTGTTCAATGAAATGGCCCCGCGGGTCCACAATTCAGGCCACTGGACCATCGAAGGCGCGCTCACCAGCCAGTTCGAAAACCACATCCGCGCGATCTGCGGTCTGCCGCTGGGCGATCCGGCGCTGGCCGCCAAGGGAGTCGAGATGTGGAACCTGATTGGCGACGAGGCGCACGACTGGGCCCCGATCCTGTCCGACCCACGCAATCACCTGCACCTCTATGGCAAGGCCGCCGCCCGGCCCGGGCGCAAAATGGGCCACGTGACCCGGCTGACCTTATGATTGCCGTTGCCCAGCCAGTGACCCCGCCAGCCCGCCAGCCCGGCCCGGCCAGCCGTGGCGCGGCACCCTTTGAGCGGACAGGAATATGAAGCACCGCGAAGTCTTCATGGTTGTCGCAGTAGCCGCGAACGGCGTGATCGGGCGCGAAGGTGCCCTGCCCTGGCATCTGCCTGCCGACCTTCGGCATTTCAAGGCGCTGACCACCGGCAAGCCCATGATCATGGGCCGCAAGACCTTCGAATCGCTGCCCGGCCTGCTTCCCGGCCGTCGGCATATTGTGCTGACCCGCGATCCGGACTGGACCGAAGATGGCGCGGAAGTGGCGCGTAGCCCGGAAGAGGCCATTGCCCTGGCCAATGCACCCCACATCGCGGTGATCGGCGGGGCCGAGATCTATCGCCAGTTCCTGCCCCATGCCGACCGGATCGAGTGGACCGAAGTGCAGGCTGAACCTGCAGGCGACACCTGCTTCCCCGGTTTCGACCGCGCACAGTGGATCGAAACCGCGCGTGAGGATCATCCGGCCGATGGACGTTCGCCGGGGTTTTCATTCGTCACCCTGCTGCGTAAACCGGACTGACTGGCAGGAAGGGGAGCAGCCATGCGCAAAAGGGTCTGGATTCCGCTGGCGGTGCTGGCACTGGGCGCGGCCGGTTTCTTCGGCGTCGCGCCGGGTTATCTCGAAGCATCGATGAACAAGATCGATGGTCAGCCGCCGATCCCGGTCAGTGCCGAAGCCAAGGCGCTGCACCAGACCTTGCAGATCGTCGATCTTCATTCCGATACGCTGATGTGGCAGCGCGACATGCTCGAGCGGGCCGACCGCGGCCACATGGATTTGCCCCGGCTGAAGGACGGCAATGTCGCGCTCCAGCTGTTCTCCAGCGTGACCAAGACCCCGCGCGGGCAGAATTACGATGGCAATTCGGGCGATACTGACAACATCACCCCGCTGGTGATCGCGCAGTTGCAGCCGGTCCGCACCTGGGGATCGCTGCTGGAGCGCTCGTTGTGGCATGGCACCAAGCTGGACCGCGCGGTGGCAGGCGCCGAAGGCAAACTGGTCAAGGTGGGCGATGCCGCCGCGCTCGACAGCCTGGTCGCCACCCGGCAGGCGGGCAAGGGTCCGGTGGGGGCCATGCTGACTATCGAGGGCCTGCAGAACCTGGAGGGTGACCTCAAGAACCTGGACAAGCTCCACGCTGCGGGCTTTCGCATGGCAGGCCTGACGCACTTCTTTGACAATGATGTCGCCGGG
>JBIIDJ010000173.1:0-2750 GCA_044238415.1 Novosphingobium sp. | reverse complement strand
TTCGGCGCGACCTTCCCGCTCCAGCCGCTCGACCAGGATCGCGTGCATGGCATGGAGAAAGCGGACGTCGGATGCTGCATAGTCCAGCTGAGCCTCGCTCAGCATCGGGCCACCCCAGTCGCTCGACTGCTGCTGTTTCGACAGCTCCTTGCCCAGCAGTTCGCGGACCAGATCCTTCAGGCCGTGGCGGTCCGTGTAAGTGCGAACCAGCTTGCTGGCGATCTTGGTGCAGAACACCGGCGTGGCGGTCACGCCCAGGTAGTGCTCGATTGCGGCCAGGTCGAAGCGGGCGAAGTGGAACAGCTTGATCCGCGCCGGATCGGCCAGCACGGCCTTCAGGTTGGGGGCGGCATAGTCCGATCCGGGTGCGAACCGGACCAGATGTTCATCGCCCGAACCATCCGACAGTTGCACCAAGCAAAGCCGGTCGCGCGGGGTGATCAGCCCCATGGTTTCGGTATCGACCGCGATCGGGCCGGGCGCAAAGACATCGCCGGGGAGGTCTTCTTCGTGGAGATGGACAGCCATAGATCAAGGTGCTTAGGCCGATTGCTGCCGGGATGAAAGCCCCCGGTAGGAGCGAGACGGCGATGGCGAATGGCGATGCGGTTCCGGAGAGCTGGCGGGCAGTGCTCGATCCGGTCCTGGCCAGTCCGAAGTCGCGGCAGCTCGGTGGCTTTCTCAAGGCCGAGGAAGCGGCCGGCAAGGCGATCTACCCGCCGCGCGGCAGCCGCCTCGCTGCCCTGGCACTGACGCCGCTCGATGCCGTCAAGGTCTTGATCCTGGGGCAGGACCCCTATCACGGACCGGGTCAAGCCCACGGCCTGTCGTTCTCGGTGCAGGACGGGGTGCGCGTGCCGCCCAGCCTGGTGAACATCTACAAGGAACTGGGGAGCGACCTGGGCTTGCCGGTCCCGAGACATGGCAACCTGTCTGGCTGGGCCAGGCAGGGTGTGCTGCTGCTCAACGCTGCGCTGACCGTGGAAGACGGTCAACCCGGCTCACACCAGGGCCGCGGCTGGGAAGAGATCACCGATGCCGTTGTCGCCGCCGTTGCCGCCAAGGCAGAACCTTGCGTCTTCCTGCTGTGGGGCAGCCATGCCCAGCGCAAGGCGCAGTCGGTGCCGGGGCTGATGACCAGCCACCACCTCGTGCTGAATGCGCCACATCCCAGCCCGCTCTCGGCCCACCGCGGTTTCCTGGGCTGCCGCCACTTCAGCCAGGCCAATGCTTTCCTGGAAGCCCGGGGACGGGGCGGGGTGGACTGGGCGCTCTAGCGCGGAAAGCAGCCGGCTAACCGGCGCAGGATTCCATTGGCCAACCTCGGCCCCAGCTCGGGCCCCTGCTCCGGATAGAGATAGGGCTCGATCAGTTCGGCCTCAATCACCGTCAGACATCCATCCTCGAGCCGGACCATGTCGATCCGGGCATAAAGCGGCGGCTGGTCGAACGGCAGCAGCGCCAGGATTGCCTCGGCAGCAGCGCGGTCCTCAGCCGCCGGATCAACCGGTGTTTCGGTTCCGCCATAAAGAGACTGGATCCGATAGTCGTCGCCTTTCGCCCGCTTGATCAGGGCGTGGCTCAAGGCTCCGTCGATAAAGATGAAGCTCAGCTCGCCCTCGCGCTGGATCGCGGGAAGGAAGGGCTGGATCATTGCTGGCTGATCCATTGCCCAGTCGGCAGCTGGCGGGGCATCCCGGGTGAAGCTGTCCTGTCCGACTGCGCCGGCACCAACCCGACGCTTCACCACCACGCGATCCGTACCGAAGTGATCGAAGGCGGCCCGGATATGGTCAGGTCCGGCTCGTTCCAGCCAGAGCGTGGGAATGGTCATCGCCCCGCGCTCGTTGAGTTCTTTCAGATAGAGCTTGTCGGCATTCCAGCACACTACCTCCAGCGGATTGCAGACGATCACCCCGGCTGCCTCCAGCGCGCCGAGTCGCTCAAGAAATTCGTCCTTGGCTTCGGTGTAATCCCAGGGGGTGCCCAAGATCGCCAAGTCAAAGGCCGCCAGCTGGTCTAGCGGCGCCCGCCAGTCGATGTCCTGCACCGCAGCCCGATCGCCCAGGCCATCCCGCAATGCACCCAGATAGAGATCGTGCTCAAAGGCATCGGGACGCCGGGTTGGCGAGCCGGGCAGGGTGGTCGGGCAGGCAAGAAAGGCAATCTTCGGCACGGGCAAGCTTTCATTACGGATCATTGGCCATCTTCCATCTGGCAGGTCGCCAGACAACACCTATCTCGCGCCCAACAGCGATCCCGACGGATCGGACCCGGAGACAGGCAATGATCGAACTTCGCCCCTTCGCCACGCTCGGCGCGGCAAACCATGGCTGGCTGGATGCCCGCCACCACTTTTCCTTTGCGAACTATCACGATCCGGCGCGGACCCAGTGGGGTGCGCTACGCGTCTGGAATGACGATGCGATTGCCGCGAAAAGCGGCTTTCCGCCGCATCCGCACCAGGACATGGAGATCATCACCTATGTCCGGCAGGGCGCAATCACGCACCAGGATAGCCTGGGTAACCGGGGCCGCACCGAAGCCGGCGATGTCCAGGTGATGAGCGCCGGCACTGGCATCCGCCACGCCGAATACAACCTCGAGGATGAGGAATGCCGCCTCTTCCAGATCTGGATCGTGCCGGATCGCGGCGGTCATGCCCCCAGCTGGGGCACGCGTCCCTTCCCGAAGGACAGCCGTGACGGGCGGTTCGAAGTGCTCGCCTCGGGCCTGCCGGGCGATGCCGA
>JBIIDJ010000021.1:0-31586 GCA_044238415.1 Novosphingobium sp. | reverse complement strand
AGGATTTATGGCTTCGGGTAACGACATGAAGGCCGCCAACGAAACCTATGGCGGATTCACCGTGCTGGTGAAGTGGGGCACGATCATTTCGGCAATTGCTGCCGCCATCGTGATCTGGCTCGTCGCTTGATTTCGCGGTGAGCGCTGCGCTTCGGATCGCCGTTCTCAAGGAACGCGCGAACGGGGAAACCCGGGTCGCTGCCACGCCGGAAACGGTGAAGAAATTCATTGCCTTGGGGGCGGCTGTTGCAGTCGAATCCAGGGCCGGCGAAGCGGCTTCGATTGCCGATGCGGACTATGCCGCAGCCGGTGCCGAAGTGGCCAAAGATGCGGCCAAGGGCGCGGACATCGTCCTCGGTGTCCAAGGTCCAGACGTCAAGGCGCTGAAGGGTGCGACGGCCGGGGCATGGATCGTCGCCGGGCTTGATCCGTTCGGCCAGCGCGCACGCGTCGATGACTATGCCAGGGCCGGATTCGAGGCTCTGGCGATGGAATTCATGCCGCGGATCACTCGCGCGCAGAGCATGGATATCCTTTCCAGCCAGTCCAACTTGGCTGGCTACAAGGCGGTAATCGAGGCAGCTAACCTCTATGGCCGGGCCTTTCCGATGATGATGACTGCGGCGGGCACGGTTGCCGCTGCCAAGTGCTTTGTCATGGGGGTCGGCGTTGCCGGGCTCCAGGCAATCGCAACTGCCCGGCGGCTCGGCGCGCAGGTTTCGGCGACTGACGTCCGCTCGGCCACCAAGGAACAGATCCAGTCGCTCGGCGCCAAGCCGATCTTTGTCGAAAGCGTGGCGGGGATCGAGGGTGAGGGCGCTGGCGGCTATGCCACGGAAATGTCGGAGGAATACCAGAAGGCTCAGGCCGAGCTGGTCTCCGGCCATATCGCCAAGCAGGACATCGTCATCACGACGGCGTTGATCCCTGGCCGGGCCGCGCCACGCCTGATTTCAGACGCGCAGATCGCCAGCATGAAGCCGGGTTCCGTAATCTTTGACCTGGCCGTTGCACAGGGCGGCAATGTGGAAGGTTCGGTGGCTGACCAGGTGGTGGAAAGGCACGGGGTCAAGATTCTCGGCTATGCGAACACTCCGGCGAAACTTCCCGCCGATGCCTCGGCCCTGTTTGCCCGTAACCTCTACAACTTCCTCTCCGCCTTCTGGGACAAGGAGGCTGGCAAGCCTGTGCTGGACGAGGAAATCGGTAATGCCGTGCGCCTGACCCATGGGGGCAAGGTGGTGAACGAACGCCTGCTTGGAGCCTAGGTCATGGACTTTATTTCGATCCTTTCGATCTTCGTCATGGCCTGCTTCGTGGGCTATTACGTGGTCTGGTCGGTCACCCCGGCGCTGCACACGCCGCTGATGGCGGTCACCAATGCGATTTCCTCGGTGATCGTGGTTGGCGCGCTGATTGCTTCGGCGGCTGCGGGTAGCCCGGTGGCCAAGTGGCTTGGCTTGCTGGCAGTTGTCCTTGCCAGCGTGAACATCTTCGGTGGCTTTGCCGTGACCGAACGCATGCTGGCGATGTACAAGAAGAAGGACAAGCAGTGATGGAATTCGCGCTGCTGTCCGCTGCTGCGAGCGGTCTTGCCGCCAGCCCCTGGGTGGCACTGGCCTACCTTGCTTCGGGTGTCCTGTTCATCCTTGCTCTGCGGGGGCTTTCCAGCCCCGCGACCAGCCGCGCGGGTAACCGCTATGGCATGGTCGGTATGCTGATTGCCGTGATGACCACACTGGTCACCCATGACATCGCCAGCTTGCCAGAAATCCTTGGCGCACTGGCGCTGGGCGGTGTGATTGGCTTTGTCATCGCCCGCAAGATCGCCATGACCGACATGCCGCAGTTGGTCGCAGCGTTCCACTCGCTGGTCGGTCTTGCGGCGGTATTGGTGGGTTGGGCGGCTTACCTCAATCCCGAAGCTTTCGGGATTGTAGGTGCCAATGGCCAGATCAATCCCGTTTCTCGGCTCGAACTGGGCTTGGGTATCGCCATCGGCGCGATCACCTTTTCCGGCTCGGTCATCGCCTTTCTCAAGCTCGCCGGCAAGATGAGCGGCGCGCCGATCCTCCTGCCCGCGCGGCACGTGATCAACCTGGGAACCCTGATCGCGATCCTGGGCCTGACCGGCTTCTTCATGACTGACCAGAGCCTGTGGGTGATCGTTACGATCACGGCGCTGTCGTTCCTGATCGGCTTCCTGCTGATCATCCCGATCGGCGGGGCGGACATGCCGGTGGTCGTCTCGATGCTCAATTCCTATTCGGGCTGGGCAGCGGCGGCGATGGGCTTCACCTTGTCCAACACCGCGATGATCATCACCGGGGCGCTGGTTGGCTCGTCTGGCGCGATCCTGTCCTACATCATGTGCAGGGCAATGAACCGCAGCTTCATTTCGGTGATCGCGGGCGGCTTCGGTGCCGAGGCGGCCGCCACTGGCGAGGCCCGGGAGCAGCGCCCGTGGAAGCGCGGCTCGGCCGAAGATGCCGCCTATATGCTGGGCGAGGCCGAGAAGGTCATTATCATCCCCGGCTATGGCATGGCCGTGTCCCAGGCCCAGCACGCGCTGCGCGAAATGGCCGACCTGCTGAAGGCCAAGGGTGTGGAAGTGAAATACGCCATCCACCCGGTGGCGGGCCGCATGCCCGGGCACATGAACGTGCTGCTGGCTGAAGCCAACGTCCCCTATGACGAGGTGTTTGAGCTGGAAGATATCAACAGCGAGTTCGCCACCGCCGACGTTGCCTTCATCATCGGCGCCAACGACGTGGTCAATCCGGCCGCCAAGACTGACAAGTCCAGCCCGATCTATGGCATGCCGGTGTTCGATGTGGACAAGGCCAAGCAGGTGTTCTTCATCAAGCGTTCCATGGGCGGCGTGGGCTATGCCGGGGTCGACAATGACGTGTTCTACATGGACCAAACCCTGATGCTGCTGGCCGATGCCAAGAAGATGGTCGAGGACATCAACAAGGGGTTGGCGCACTGATGCGTGCAACAGTTGCCCTTGGCGTGCTGGCACTGGCGGCCTGCTCGCCCTCGAAACTGGCCTATGGCCAGGTGAAGAGCGCCATGATGGACGCGGGCCTCAGCGAAGCGAACTCCGCCTGCATGGCCGAGCGGATGACCGATCGCCTGACGCTGGGCCAGCTCCAGAAGCTCAAGCAGCTAAAGGGCGAAAAGCGCACCCTGTTTGACTATGTCGCCGCGGTTCGCCGGGTAGGCGACAGCGAAGCGATCGAGGTGACGGCGACTTCCGCCGCGCTCTGCGCCAGCGGCCTGGCTCGCGAGAAGAAGTAACCCGTCGTTCCCGGCAGGATTGACTTACACCGCTGTCAGTCCAAAACTCCCTCCCATGAGGATGCCCGCACTGTTTATCGCTGCGGCCACGGCGCTGGTCCTGGCTGCTCCTGCCCATGCCAAGGTGATCCAGGTCGCCCCGGGCGAAAACGCCCAGACCCGGCTGCAAGAGGCACTGATCCTCGCGGCACCGGGCGACGTGGTGGAACTGGGGGCAGGGCGGTTCGTCTTGACCGATGGTCTGTCGCTTGACGTCAAGGGAGTCACTGTGCGCGGCGCCGGGATGGAAGCCACGGTGCTCGACTTTACCGGCCAGAAGGGATCGGGCGAGGGGCTGCTGGTCACATCCGACGATGTCACCCTGCGCGATTTCGCGGTCGAGAACACCAAGGGCGACGGGATCAAGAGCAAGGGCGCGGACAATATCGTCTATTACCGCGTGCGGGTAACCTGGACCGGCGGGGCCAAGACCACCAACGGCGCCTATGGAATCTATCCGGTCGAAAGCACCGGGGTGCTGATCGATGGCTGCAAGGTATCGGGCGCTTCGGATGCCGGGATCTATGTCGGCCAGTCGAGAGACATTACCGTCCGGTACTCGCTGGCCGAATATAACGTAGCCGGGATCGAGATCGAGAACAGCCGTAATGCCCTGGTCACCGGTAACCTGACCACGCGCAACACCGGCGGGATTCTGGTGTTCGATCTGCCCAACCTGCCGGTAATGGGCGGCGGGAACGTGGTGGTGACGGGCAACATGGTGGTCGATAACGACACGCCCAACTTCGCGCCCAAGGGCAATATCGTAGCCGGGGTGATGCGCGGCACCGGGATCATGGTCATGGCCAATGAAGGGGTCGTGGTGAGCCGGAACCGGATCGATCAGAATCCGACCACGGCGGTGATGGTGGTCAGCTATCCCAACAAGTTCGATGACGCGCGTTACAATCCTGCGCCGCGCAACGTCTTCATCGCGGGCAACCAGATGGGCCGCAATGGCTATGACCCGCAGCTCGAAGGCGCGGCGCAGCTGTTGGCCGCGTTCGGGGGTAGCTTGCCTCCGGTGCTGTGGGATGGACTTGGCCAAGCACCGACCGGCGATGGTGGCGACAACTCCAGTGCCTGGACGCTCAATCTGCCGGCACAGGGCGCGGGCCTTGCGGCGGCAAGGCCTGCACCTCTGCGGCTCAGCATGCCCGTGCCAACGACCCCCGGCACCTTGCCGGGCGCTCCCGCCGCGCTGGAAGCCCGGATCACGCGATGAGGCTGTTGCTGGCCGCCGCGCTGCTGGCCGGGGCAGCGGTTGCCGTGGCGGCGCCAAAGGGGCGAGCAGTCAACGACAGTGCCATTACTGCGGCCGGATTTCCCGCCACGCTCGGCGAGTTCGGCTTTTTCGCCGATCCGGCGGCCCAGCATCCCGCGGCGGGGGTTACACCCTACCGCGTCCAGACACCTCTGTGGTCCGACGGGTCGGACAAGCTGCGCTTTGTCTACCTGCCGGCCGGAACCAGGGCCATGGCGCAGGGCGATGGCCTGCTCGATCTTCCGGTCGGGGCCGCGCTGATCAAGACCTTCAAGCTGGAAGGGCGGCTCATCGAGACGCGCGTGCTGCTCCACCGCGCCGATGGCTGGACGGCGCTGCCCTATCAGTGGAACCGCGAGCAGACCGAAGCGCGGCTGGCGCTGGCGGGGGCGCGGATGGACCTTACGACGCCATCTGGTGAGCGGATTTCCTATGCCATCCCCAACAAGAACCAATGCAAGGACTGTCACCAGCAGAAAAGCGCTGTGGTGCCGCTGGGCCCCAAGGCGCGCAACCTTTCCGCCGCCTGGCTGAGCAGTTTCCATAAGGCAGGCAAGCTTGACGCTCTGCCGCAGGTGACTTCGCGCGTGCCCATGTGGGAGGACCGGGCCAGGGTGGATACTGCAGCGGCGGCGCGGGGCTGGCTCGATGCCAATTGTGCTCATTGCCACAATCCGGCAGGTTCGGCCTCCAATTCAGGCCTAGACCTGCGCTGGGAACAGTCCACGCCGGTGGCGCTGGGTATCAACAAGCGTCCGGTTGCCGCCGGACGCGGATCCGGAGGGCTGGAGTTCGATGTGCTGCCTGGCCACCCGGACCAGTCGATCATGTTGTACCGGATGGGCAGTCTTGAGGGCGGAATCTCGATGCCCGAACTGGGTCGGGCGACCGTCGATCCCGATGGTCAGGCGATCGTTACCAAATGGATTGCGGAGATGAAGCGATGAAGCGCCTGGGCAAGTTGCTGCTGGTCATCGCGGTGGTGCTGACGGGTGTTTTCCTGGTGCTGCGCACACCCGACACCGATCCGGCGGCGATGAAGGCCAAGTATGGCGGCGCACCTTCGCAGTTCGTGGACCTGGGCGGCGGGCTGACCGTGCATCTGCGGGATGAAGGGCCCCGCGGTGCACCGGTGATCATGCTGCTGCATGGCTCTAACGCCGATCTCCACACCTGGGGTCCGTGGACCAGTCGCCTGACGGATCAATACCGCGTCATCCGCTTTGACCAGATTGGGCACGGCCTCACCGGCCCCGATCCACAAGGCAATTATGACAGCGCCCGGTTTGTGGAAACGGTCGAAACAGTGGCGGAAAAGTTGGGGCTGACCCGGTTTGTGCTGGCGGGCAACTCGATGGGTGGGGGAATTGCTCTGCGGTACGCGCTGGCGCACCCTGACCGGCTGACTGGCCTGGTGCTGGTCGATGCAGCCGGTGCGCCAGCCTCGGCCAAGCCCAAGGCCGGCGCGGGCAATGTCGGTTTCACGCTGGCGCGGATTCCCGGCGTCAAACTGTTGATGGAATCAATCACACCGCGCGGTCTGATCCAGCGCAGCCTCAAGCAGACGATTGTAGATGATGCCGTGGTCACCCCGGAGATGGTCGATCGTTATTGGGAACTGCTGCGCTACCCTGGCAATCGCGCGGCCACCGCCAAGCGGTTCGGGCGGTCGCGTGTGCCGTTCACGGTTGCCGAACTGGCTGCAATCAAGACCCCGACTCTGGTGATCTGGGGCGAAGAAGACCCGCTTACCACGGTCGAAGGTGCGCGGTTTTTCAATCAGGCGATCGCAGGCAGTACACTACGGGTCTATCCGGGCATCGGTCACATTCCGATGGAGGAAGCCCCCGATGCCACAGTTGCAGACCTGAAAGCCTGGCTGGCGGCAATTCCCCCAGCTGCGGCGGGCACATAGCTGGACCTTGCAGGGGCACTTCGGTAAGGGCGCACCCAACAGGGGCCACTACCCTTTCGGAGATACGAATTGCGCAAGATCGGCCTGATCGGCGGGATGAGCTGGTATTCAACCCGCACCTATTACGAACATATCAACCGCCTGGTTCAGGCGCGCATCGGCCAGCGGTCCAGCGCGGCCATGGTAATCGAAAGCCTCGATTTTGCGGAACTGACCCGCTTGTCGACAGCCGAGGAATGGGAGCGCGCCGCCAAGACGCTGGCCGCTGCGGCCAAGCGCCTCGAAAAGGCCGGCGCCACGGCGATCCTGATCGGCGCCAATTCCATGCACAAGGTCTACAACGACGTGGCCAAGGCCGTTGACGTGCCGATCATCCACATCGCCGAAACCGTCGCTGAGCGGATGGCCCTGGCCGGCGTGAAGAAGGCCGCACTGATCGGTACCCGCAACGTCATGCTGGAAAGCTTCTACCGCCAGAAGCTGATCGCCCGGGACATCGAGCTGCTGCCACCGGAGCTGCCTTTCGTCGAAACGCTCGACCGGGTGATTTATGACGAGCTGCTGCTTGGCAAGGTCAGTCGCCAGGCCGAACGTGAACTGAAGACCATCATTACCAACCTGGAGCAGGATGGTGCCGAGGCCGTGGTGCTGGGGTGCACCGAGCTGGAAATGATTGTCGACGTCGATGCCAATGTCCTGCCGATCTACGATTGCACCCGGATTCATGCCGAGGCAGCGGTGGACTGGATGCTAAGCGCGGCGTGAAAGCGGCCTATGCCTCTGACCCGGCGCGGTCCCGCGGGCGGGAGTTCCCGCTGGAATCCGCGATAGCGCGGGGGCCGCGCTCGGCATTCCAGCGCGACCGCGACCGGATTGTGCATTCGATTGCCTTCCGCCGCCTGCGTCACAAGACTCAGGTCTTCGTTGCGCCTGATGGCGATCACTATCGGGTCCGGCTCACGCACAGCATCGAAGTGGCCCAGATTGGTCGCGTCATCGCCCGCGCACTGGGGTTGGACGAAGACCTCACCGAGGCACTTTGTCTGGCCCACGATATCGGTCATCCGCCGTTCGGTCATGCGGGCGAGGATGCGCTCAATGCCGCGCTGGAGCGGCACGGCGGGTTTGATCACAATGCTCAGGTGCTGCGAACGCTAATGCGGATCGAAAGTCCCTATTGTGAGCACGACGGGCTCAACCTCTCATGGGAAGTGCTCGAAGGGTTGGCCAAGCACAACGGTCCGGTTGGCATGATCAACTGGGCGCTGGCTGAACTGGACGCGGCCTATCCACTCGATCTGACGTCCTGGCCCTCGCTTGAGGCGCAAGTCGCCGCGATTGCCGACGATATCGCCTATGACAATCATGACATCGACGATGGACTGCGTGCTGGCTTCCTTGAACTGGACGAGCTGCTGACGCTCGATTTCGTGGCTGATCAATGGCGTGCAATCGAGCGCAAGTTTCCCTCTGCGCCGCAGGACCGCCGCCTGCGCGAACTGGTGCGAAGCCAGATCGGCTGGATGGTCAATGATCTGATCGGTGAAACCGCCCGCCGCGCCCATGGCATGGCCAGTGTGGACGAAGTGCGCAGGGCAGGTCGGATCACTGCAACGTTCTCCCCGGCCGTGGCGGAGCAGGAACGCCGGCTCAAGCGCTTTATGTATGACCGGCTCTATCATCATCCTCAGCAGCTCCAGACCGCGGAGCGCGCACGGGCGGTAACAGCCGAGCTCTATGCCGCCTATGCTCAAGATCCCGCGCTGATGGAGCCCGGTTGGGCCACGCGTCTGCCCGCAGATGAGCCGCATCGCAGTCGACATATTGCGGATTACATCGCCGGTATGACTGACCGTTTTGCCATCGCTGCCCATGCCAGCATCTATGGCCGCACGCCTGAGGGACTAAGGAATGTCTAAGATTACCCGCATTGCACTGGTCGGCGCTTCGGGACTGGTCGGGCAAAGCCTGATCCGTCTGGCCGTTGGCCGGCCAGACATCCGGATAGTCGCCGTGGCCCGGCGCGAAATTCCACTGCCGACCGGTGCACGGATGGAAGTGCTGGTCGCTCCGCCTGAGAACTGGGGTGATGCCATCGCGGCCACCAACGCCGAAGTGCTGGTCAGCGCCCTGGGCACGACCTGGAAGAAAGCCGGCAAAAACGAGACCGATTTTCGCGCGGTTGATCAGCATCTGGTCCTGGCCTGCGCGAAAGCGGCCAAAGAGGCCGGGATGCGGCAGATGATTGCTGTTTCATCCGTGGGTGCAGATGCCATGGCCCGCAATTTTTACCTTAAGGTCAAAGGCGAAACCGAGCAGGCACTTGGCCGGGTCGGCATTCCCCGGCTTGATATCCTGCGCCCGGGTTTGCTGCGCGGGCCGCGCGAAGAACTCCGCCCGGCGGAATTCGTCGCGACCGTAATCAGCCCGATTGCGGACCTGCTGCTGCAAGGGAAGTATACCCGGTATCGCTCGATCAAGGGTGATACCATGGCGCGGGCCATCGTTGGTCTGACGCGCGAGAAGGCCGCCGGCCGCTTTGTATTCGAGCACGAAGCGATCCTGCGGGCTGCGCGCAAAGCGGATTGATCTGCCGCGCAGTGGAGGGGCGAAAGCCCGGGATTGACTCGACCGCCCGCTGCCGCCATCGACGCGAGCATCGCTGATCGCGCGGGAGAGTTCCTGCGATTCGGGCAACCGTTTCGCCGGACGCCGAAGGAGCAACCGCCCCGGAATCTCTCAGGCACAAGGGACCGCGTGGGTCGATAGCGATGCTCTGGAAAGTGTTCCGCATCAGCGGGGCCGCCGAAGGGGTAACCCTGAACCTGGTTTAGGGGAAAGCTCTCAGGTTTCCGTGACAGAGGGGGCACCGTGTTTGGTGCATTCTGTGCGGGGTAGAGCTGTGGGCGACGTCCATTCAATCAATGACGAAGAGACGGTTGAGCCGGAAGTGCTCACCCTGCCGCTCGATGCCTGGCACCGCGCCAGGGGCGGACGGATGGTGGAATTTGCTGGTTACTGGATGCCCGTCCAATACGAAGGCATCATCGCGGAGCATAGCTGGACGCGGGAAAGCGCCGGGCTGTTCGATGTGAGCCATATGGGCCAGCTGTTCATTTCGGGCGAGGGCGTGGAGGCGGCGCTGGAAGCCGTGCTGCCGATCGATCTCGCCACGTTGAAGCCCTATGGCCCGCGCTATTCGCTGCTGCTCGACGAAAACGGCGGTGTGCTGGACGACTTGATGGTCACGCGCTGGAACAGCGGCTTTTACCTGGTGGTCAATGGCGCAACCAAGTGGGACGATATCGGCCACCTGCGCGAACATCTGCCCGACGAGGTGACGATCAATCACCTGGATGACAGCGCACTGCTGGCTTTGCAGGGGCCAAAGGCGTTCGCCGCCCTGGAGCGCGTCGTCACGGGCGAATATCCCCTTTCTGCCCTGACCTTCATGAAGGGCGGCCAGTTCAAGATCGACGGCGTCGATGCCTGGATCAGCCGCTCGGGCTATACCGGTGAGGACGGCTTCGAAATCTCGATTCCGGCCATCGATGCGGAGCGGGTAGCCAATCTGATCTGCGCCCAGCCTGAAGTGAAACCGATCGGTCTCGGTGCGCGGGATTCACTGCGGCTTGAGGCCGGGCTGCCGCTTTACGGCCACGACCTCTCGCCCGAGACTAGCCCAATCGAGGCCGGTCTGCTGTTCGGCATCAACAAGCGCCGCCGCACTGAAGGCGGCTTCCCCGGTGCGGACCGTATCCTGCGCGAGATTGCCGAGGGCACCGGGCGCAAGTGGGTCGGGCTGGTGCTCGAAGGCCGCCAGGCCGCGCGCGAGGGTGCAACTGTTCACCTTGGCGCGGCGCAGGTCGGCGTGGTCACCTCCGGGGGTTTTTCGCCCAGCCGGCAGCAGCCTATCGCCATGGCCTATGTCACCAGCGCCCATGCCGCGCCCGGCACCAAGCTTGAGATCGACGTGCGGGGCAAGCGCCTTGCCGCTGAGGTCGTTTCCACCCCCTTCGTTCCCCATCGCTATTTCCGAGGAGCCTGACGCCATGACCCGCTATTTCACCCAGGACCACGAATGGATTGACGTTGACGGCGCCAGCGGTGTCGTCGGGATCACCGACTATGCGCAGAGCCAGCTGGGCGACATCACCTATGTCGACCTGCCAGCCCCCGGTACCACGGTAAAGAAGGGCGATGCCCCTTGCGTGGTGGACAGCGTCAAGGCTGCCTCGGACGTCTATTCGCCCGTGTCGGGCACGATCACCGCTGCCAACGATGCGCTTGGCGATGCGCCGGAAACCGTCAACACCGATCCGGAAGAGGGCGGCTGGCTGTTCCGCATTGACCTCAGCGATGTGTCCGAACTCGATGGCCTGATGGATAAGGCGGCATACGACGCCTACGTCGCGGAGCTCTGAGCCAATGCGTTACCTGCCACTGACCCCCGAAGACCGGAACGCCATGCTGGGCGTGATCGGTGCCGGATCGATCGATGACCTGTTCGTCGATGTGCCGGCCGAAGCACGCCTGCCCGGGCCGGTCCCCGGCCTGCCGCTGCGCCAGACCGAGATGGCGGTAGAACGGCACTTTGCTGCGCTAGCGCGCAGGAACAAGGCTGCGTCGGATTATCCGTTCTTCCTGGGTGCAGGGGCTTACAAGCACCACGTCCCGGCCAGCGTAGATCACCTGATCCAACGCGGCGAGTTCCTCACCGCCTATACGCCCTATCAGCCAGAAATCGCCCAGGGCACTCTGCAGGTGCTGTTCGAGTTCCAGACTCAGGTTGCACGTCTGTTTGGCTGCGATGTCGCGAATGCCTCAATGTATGATGGCTCGACCGCCTGCTGGGAAGCCATCGGAATGGCCGGGCGGATTACCCGCCGCAAAAAGGCCGTACTGAGCAGCGGGCTGCATCCGCACTACGTCAGCGTTGCCAAGACTATGGCTCGCTTTACCGGCGATCTGCTGGATACTGCTTCGCCGAACTTCGGCAGCACCGACATGGACCGTCTGATCGGCGCAATTGACGGTGAGACCAGCTGCGTTGTCGTACAGTACCCAGATATTCTGGGCCGGATCGAAGATCTTTCGACGCTAGCCGTAGCCTGTCAGTCAGTCGGGGCACTGTTGATCGCCGTGGTGACGGAGCCGGTGGCGCTGGGTGCGATCAAGGCTCCGGGCGAAATGGGTGCCGACATTGTTGTGGGCGAGGGGCAGTCGCTCGGCGTCGGTCTGCAATTCGGCGGCCCCTACGTTGGCCTGTTTGCGACCCGCGACAAGTACGTTCGCCAGATGCCGGGCCGGCTCTGTGGTGAGACGGTCGATGCCACGGGCAAGCGCGGTTACGTGCTGACGCTCTCAACCCGGGAGCAGCATATTCGGCGTGAGAAGGCGACCAGCAATATCTGCACAAATTCTGGACTTTGTGCCCTGGCTTTCAGTATTCACATGACCTTGCTGGGTGAGCGCGGCCTGCGCGATCTTGCCACCCTGAACCACGCCCGCGCAGTGCAGGCGGCCGAGCGGCTGGGCGCTATTCCGGGCGTCTGTCTGGTCAATGAAAGTTTCTTCAACGAGTTTACCCTGGTCCTGCCCAAGCCGGCGCGCGGCGTTGTACATGAACTGGCGGCGAAGGGCGTGCTGGGCGGCGTCGCGCTTGGCCGACTCTATCCGGATGATCGTGCGCTGGAGAATGGCCTGGTCGTTGCGGTGACCGAGATTGTCTCGGACGAGGATATCGCTGCCCTTGAAGCAGCTCTGAAGGAGGTGCTGGCATGAACGCGCCCAACACTGCAGGCTGGCGCCCCGAAATGGGCCAAGCCGAAGTCGCCGGAGATGAAACCTTCACCGGCAATCGCGCGCTGATGCTGGAAGAGCGCCTGATCTTCGAGATCGGCGATACCAGCACCACCGGTGTCGACCTAGATGCGGCCCCCGCCGCGCCCTCGATGCTCGGCAGCCTGGCCCGCAGCGCGCCGATCGGTCTGCCTGGTCTGTCCGAACCGGAGACGGTGCGGCACTATACCCGCCTGTCGCGCCAGAACTATGCGATCGACCTCGGTCTGTTCCCGCTTGGCTCGTGCACCATGAAGCACAACCCGCGCCTGAACGAGGCGGTGGCACGGATGAGGGGCTTCAAGGACGTCCATCCGCTCCAGCCGCGCGAGACGGTGCAGGGCGCGCTGGCGGTGATCGACGAACTGGCCCACTGGCTGGTGACGCTGACCGGGATGGACAGCGTGGCCATGTCGCCCAAGGCTGGCGCGCACGGCGAGCTCTGCGGGATCCTGGCGATCAAGGCTGCGCTTGAAGCGCGCGGGGAGGACCGCAAGGTAATTCTGGTACCGGAAAGCGCTCACGGGACCAATCCGGCGACTGCCGCCTTTGCAGGGTTCTCGGTAGAGAATATTCCGGCAACCGAAGCAGGGCGCGTCGATCTGGCTGCTCTTAAGGCCCGCCTGGGTCCGGATGTGGCCGGGGTGATGATCACCAACCCCAACACCTGCGGGCTGTTCGAACCTGATCTCAAGGCCATTTCCGACGCGGTTCATGCTGTCGGCGGTTACGTCTATTGCGATGGCGCCAATTTCAACGCGATCGTTGGCAAAGTCCGCCCGGGCGACCTTGGCGTCGATGCCATGCACATCAACCTACATAAGACCTTCTCCACGCCGCATGGCGGAGGCGGGCCGGGTTCGGGGCCGGTGGTGCTCTCCGCCGCGCTCTCGCCCTTCGCGCCGCTGCCTTACGTCAAGCGCGAGGCTGATGGCAAGCTGCGCCTGGTGGAGGAGGAGACTGCCGGCGAGGATCAGCCCGACAGCTTCGGCCGGATGGTTGCGTTCCATGGCCAGATGGGCATGTTCACCCGCGCGCTGTCCTATATCCTCAGCCACGGGGCCGATGGCCTGAAACAGGTGGCCGAGGATGCCGTGCTCAACGCCAATTATGTGCTGCGGAGCCTCGAAGGTGTGCTGGATGCCCCGTTCGGCCATTCCGGCCCTTGCATGCACGAGGCACTGTTCACCGACGACGGCTTTGCCGAGGGCTTTTCGACGCTCGATGTCGCCAAGGGGCTGATCGACGAAGGGTTCCACCCGATGACGGTTTATTTCCCGCTGGTAGTTCACGGCGCCATGTTGGTCGAGCCGACCGAGACCGAGAGCAAGGCCGCGCTCGATCAGTTCATCGGCGCACTGCGTTCGGTGGCACTGCGGGCCAAGCAGGGCGATCCGGCGCTGAAGAGCGCGCCGCACTTCGCCCCGCGCCGGCGGCTTGACGAAACCCTGGCCGCCCGCAAACCTGTGCTGGCGTGGCAGGGCGACAAGGCAGCAGGGTAAGCGCGAGCCTCCCCTCCCGCTTGCGGGAGGGGAACTGAAGGAGAAAAGCGATGTGGCAGGCGATGTTCTCGTTCACCAATGCAGTGGTGCTCATCGCCTGGCTCATCCTGGCCTTCCTGCCGCGTAAGCCGCTGGCCAATACGGCAGTGCTCTATCTCGGCGTAGGTCTGCTATGCCTTTGTTATGCTGGGATGTTTGTGGCCTTGGCCAGCGGGTCGATCGATCCTGGGCAGGTGCCGGGTAGCCAGCCTTATGTCATGTCGGACTATTCGATCGAAGGCCTGCGCCGACTATTCATGTCTGACGCCGGGATGGTGATCGGGTGGACTCACTATCTGGCCTTTGACCTGTTCGTCGGATTGTGGATCGCCCGTGATGCCGATGCCAAAGGATTCGGCCGGGTGATCCAGCTGCCATTCCTCTTTTTCACGCTGATGGCCGGCCCTGTCGGTCTCTTGCTGTGGTTGATCGTCCGCGAACGCAAGGCGCGCGAGATGCATCCGGCCGAGAACCGGATCAGGTTGCAGTCTTAGTCGCCGGTTGATCACCGGGTGGCGCTTCGTAGTTGTCGGGCGTCAGGTCCATCCGCTCGATTCGCGGAGTGGGTTCGCGACGGCGGATATTGGTCCCGGTGCTTTCGTCCTCGAAACGAGCAGTCAATGTATAACGTTCGATCATGTAGAACCCCGGTGACGCATCGCCGGACTGCTTGAGTGGCGCGTAGACCCGTTTGCGAATGTTCGCGAGCACCGGCTTCACCCAGTTTTGCACGCCCTTGCTGCGTAATACCTCCACCTCGGTAACCTGTCCGCGACCATCGATCCAAAAGCCGATGTCGGCCCATTGTCCGCGGGTCTGAATGGCTGCGAGCCGAAGCGATGCACTGGGTGCTGCACTGCCGGGTGAGCCTCCTGCAGCCAAATCAATTCGATCAAGCGGCTCGGAATAGAGGAGCACTGGCCGCGTTGCACCGCCCTGTTCGGCAAACCGCTTGATGAGCACGTCTGTCCCCGAAGAGGAGCCATCCGCGCGCTCAAGCTTGGCGCGGATGACTTCGCCGGCCAGCACAAAATCCTGGCTGTTGGGGAGGGGCTGGTTGATCAGCAGGTCCAGCACTTCATCCAGCTTTTGTTTGTTGAAGCGGCTGGGCTTGTCCTCGTAGGTCTTGCGCAGGAGCAGCGCCTGGCGCGCGCGGGCAAAGCTGGCCACGCGGGGCTGATTAGCGGCCAATGCGCGGCTTTCAACGTCGCGGTAGATGCGCTGCGCCTCTTCAGGGTAGCCCAGCTTGTACCGGCTATCGCCAACGTCAATCTGGGCCACCAGGGCCCGGAAATCATTCTCCCCGAAGCCCTTTCGCAGCATGTCGCGCATGTCGAGAATGGAAAGCTGATAGTCGCGGGATTCGCCCATATGCTCCGCGACGCGGCTGTTGGCGCGAAGCAGATCGGAAACCTCAACGGGATGGGCCTCACCATGTTTGCGGTTCCGGCCGAGGGAGCTCTTGAGTGTTTGGCGGGTTGAATTGTAATTGCCGTTCACGAACAGGTTCTCGGCATGGGCGAGCGTGGCCTTGATATCCTCGTCGGGGGGGCAGTTGCGGGCAAGGCAGGCCTTGAGGTCAGCCTCAGTCTGCTTCAGCGATTTGCCCGTTACGACAATCTCCTGCGCGTTGGCACCATTTGACAGCGCAATGGCGCAGGTCAGGGCAACAAACGAAAGAATCCGCGGGGACATGGCAAGCTCCTGAAAAACCGGAACCCGCGCTTTAGTGCCTTGGCGCCATGCGACCACTCCTGATCGACTAAACGGCGATCAACCCGGGTAAACGGTTTGATCGCTTGCTGTTTTGTCGATCGCGCGGTCACCCGCTTCGCCAACGGACTGGATGTCCCGGCCAAGGCCTTTGACGGTGTTGCAGGCAGCAGTTGGCAGGACCAGCGCTCCCACAAGAAGTGCGGCAATAACGCGGTTCTTCATTGGCTTGCCTCCGATAAACATCGGACAGCCTTTTCATCCGCTCCACGTTAACACAAGCCGAATGAGCCGCTCGCTTGACGCCACGCGACGAAACGAGCAGCGGGACATAGTGAATTGGGATTGGCTCGACGCAGACTGGGTGCCCTGGGGTGAAACGATGCTGGCAGCCTTGCTGGTTGCCATGCTGGCCCTGTGGCGTGAGCGGCAGCGACGGCAACGCAGCGACCCCGATGCCGTTGGCATCGTGGCTTGGGACACTGTCTTCGTGCTGGCCCTGTTCGTGGCTCTACTGGCCGGAATACTGGCCTACCGAGAAGCGCTTTAGAGGCAGGCTTCCAGATAGGCCTGATCGAAGCCGAACTGACGGGCCTTTTCCAGCGTATAGGGACGCAGGCCCGAAGGGCGAAATTCGCCGATGATCTTGCCGTCTTCGCTTTCGTCCAGGTACTCGAACTTGAACAGTTCTTGGGTCACGATCACGTCACCCTCCATCCCGATCACTTCGGTGATGTTGGTGGTGCGGCGCGAACCGTCGCGCAGGCGCTTTACCTGAACGATGATATCGACCGATTCGGCGATCTGGCGTGAAATGGCTTCCTTCGGGATCTTGATGTCACCCATCAGGATCATGTTTTCCATACGGCCCAGGCACTCGCGCGGGCTGTTGGCGTGCAGCGTGCACATCGAGCCATCGTGACCGGTATTCATCGCGGCGAGCAGGTCGAAACACTCCGCGCCGCGGATTTCGCCCAGGATGATCCGGTCCGGACGCATACGCAGGGCGTTCTTGACGAGGTCACCGATGGTGATCGCGCCTTGGCCTTCAAGGTTCGGCGGGCGGGTTTCCAGCGGCAGCCAATGCGGTTGCTGCAGGCGCAGTTCGGCCGCGTCTTCGATGGTCAGGACGCGCTCGCCCGGGTCGATCATCTTCGAGAGGGCGTTGAGCATGGTAGTTTTACCCGAGCCCGTACCGCCCGAGATGACGATATTCATGCGGCACGCGCCGGCGATCTTCAGCGCGGTCGCCATCTTGTCGCTCATCGAACCGAAGTCGCGGAGCATGTCGATCGTGATCGGCTTTTCGGAGAACTTACGAATCGAGATCGCGGTACCGCGCAGGCTGAGCGGCGGGACGATCACGTTGACACGGCTGCCATCCTTGAGGCGGGCGTCGGCCAGCGGGGTGGTCTGGTCGACGCGGCGGCCAACCTGGTTCACGATCCGCTGGGCGATCTGAAACAGGTGATTCTCGTCCCGGAACCGGATCGGGGCAAGCTGCAGCTTGCCTTTCTTTTCAATGTAGGTCTGGTCCGGGCCGTTGACCATGATGTCCGACACATCGGGGTCGTTAAGCAACTCTTCGAGCGGACCGAAGCCCAACAGCTCGTCGATCAGAACCTTTTCGAGCGCGAACTGCTCACGGCGGTTGAGCGTGACCTTCAGTTCGGCCAGCACTTCCATGATGATCGGACGGAATTCTTCCGACAGTTCGTCCTTGGTCAGCGTGGCTGCGGCTTCGGGATCGACGCGTTCGAGCAGGCGCGGCAGCACCTGTTCCTTGATCTTGTGAACCGAAGCTTCGAATCCCTCGGCCTGATACTGGTTTTCGACCACGCCGTTAACGCGGTCCTGCAGCCGGGTCATGGCATCGGATTTGATGGCACCATTATCAAATTCGGGCTCGGCCATGCCTTCGCCTGGGAGCGGAGGAAACTGGTCACCACCAACCCCGCCGGGATGCAATGGCTTGGGAGCTTCGATCCCGCCCTTCATCGGACGCGCGACACCAAACTGGGGGCGTGCCCCCGGTGCCATGCTGCCCGCTCCGTTGCGTCGGCCGAATGCGCTCATGTTGCAAACCTCTGAATGCCTACCCGAACCGTGGTCAGTTTTGGCTAACACACGGCTCGTTCACGTGGTGAATAACAAGGAAACCTTTTAGATTTCCTAAGATCGACGGGCGTGTGACGGTGGAAAGAGCAAGGCACCAGGGTTGCCCAGGCCGCCAACCCGACTAGTCAGAAAAAGCATTGAAATTCATACCGGGAGCAGTTGTGGCAGAACACCAGGCAAATCCGGTATCGCCCCCAAGGCTGCAGATTTCCCGACTGGTTTTGGTTGGCCTGCTAGTGTTTCCGCTCGCCCTGTCGGTCCAGATCGGAACATCAATTTCGGATTTCTACTTCCGCACACAGGATCGCTGGCTGTTCATTGTCCTGATGCTGGCGCTGCTGATGCTCAGTTACCGCATTCCGCGCTGGCCGGTCCCCGAGTTCAAGCTGAGTTGGGCCCGGCTGCTGCCGATCCTGGCCACGCTGGTGCTGCTCTTGTGGTGGGGCACCTATGCCTTGATGGGGGACTATCCGCTGACTCGCGACGAGCACATGGTGCTGTTTGACATGGCGGTGTTCGCGAAGGGCCACCTGCTCGAACCGCTGGCAGCGGAATGGCGCAGTAACCCCAAGGCGCTGGTGCCAGATTTCCTGATGGACGTCCCGGGAACGGTGGCCCTCGTTTCGGGCTACTTGCCCGGCAATGCCATGCTCCGGTTGGGCTTCTCCTGGTTTGCCGATCCGGCTTTGATGAATCCGCTGCTGATGGGAATTGGGGCAATCGCGCTTTACGATATTGCCCGTCGGCTGTTTGGTGATGACCGCCGCACGGTGTTGGTGGTGATGGTCCTGTACCTGGGTTCTACGCAGGTGCTGGTCAATGCGATGACAGTCTATGCCATGACCGGGCATACGGCGCTGAGCCTGGTCTGGCTGGCCCTGTTCCTGCGCGGCGGCTGGGCAGGCCATGCTGGTGCCATGGTGGTCGGGCTGGTGGCCATGGGGCTGCACCAGGTGGTGTTTCATCCGCTGTTTGCCGCACCGTTCCTGCTCTGGCTGCTCGCCCAGCGTCGCTACCGGCTGTTTGCCGCTTATGCAGTGGTAATCGGGGGTGGAGCGCTGTTCTGGATGGTTTACCCGGCGCTGGCGATCCAATCGATGGGTATCGTGGCAGCAGGGGGGGCAGGTGACGGGGTCAGCTTTCTGCGGGACCGGGTCTGGCCGCTGCTGGTTGAGCGCGATCCGATGACGGTGCGGCTGATGACTCTCAACCTCGTCCGGTTCACGGTGTGGCAGCATCTGGCGCTGCTGCCGCTGGTGGCCATGGCCTGGCCGCTGGTGCGTCGGAACCGCGGAATCGCTGCGCCGCTTGCTGGCGGGATCGTGCTGACATTGCTGTTCTGTACTCTGATCCTGCCCCAGCAGGGCCATGGCTGGGGCTATCGCTATATGGCGCCGTTGCTTGGCAGTTTCGCGTTGCTGGGCGGCCTTGGCTACCAGCGCTGGCGGGCCTTGGACCGGCGTGTTGCCGATGGTGTGTTCATGGTTCTTTCGGCGCTGTCCGCCGTGTTTATGGTGTTGACGATGTGGGGTGCCCATCGCTTTGTGATGCCCCACGTCAGGCTGGACGCACTGATCGCTGCCCAGCAGACTGATATGGTGCTGGTCGATACAGAGCTGCCGCGGCAGGCCGTGGATCAGGTCCGCAACCTGCCTGACCTTTCCAACCGGCCGCTGCGACTGTCCAGTTCGGCGTTGGATGCTGCCGCGCTTGCCCGACTGTGCGAAAGGGGCAGCATTGCGCTGATTACGCGGGCCGATATGCAGCAACAAGGTTTCGGATTGAACGTGCCGATCGCCAGCCCGCGGTTTGAATCGAAAGTGCGGCAGAGCCTTGCCGCTAAACCTTGCCTGGCGCCGAATTGATCGACATCTTTAACACGCTGTTTACCATGAAGTCCTAGGCTTTCAGGCGATTTCCAGGAACAGGAGCGATTGGTGACACTGGACTGCGCAGAACATCCGGGCAGCCCTTGCCAGACTGTCTCGCTGGGACGCTTTCTTGACGAGAGCGGCAAGGTTGGCGCAGTCGAAGTGCGGCAATGCCGGGAGTGCGGCCATGGCGTGACCTTGCCGCCGCTGGCCGATGTCGCCTTTCTCTACGATGGGCGTGAAAGTCAGGATTTTCAGCCGGATGCGCGTGGACTGGCGCACCGGATCAAGGATATCGCCTTCCGCGGGCAAGCTGTGGCGCTCCTGCGGCAGCTTCGGGTTACCCCGCAACGGCTGCTCGATTTCGGCTGCGGCAGCGGTCAGTTTACCCGTGTCTTGAGTGAAAAGTTGGGCGCGGGCGTTGTCGCCGGAAGCGATTTTCATCCGCAGCCGCCCGCCGACCTCGCTGCCGGCGAATACCACGCGATGGACAGGCTTGCGCCGTTGGCCGGATCTTTTGACGTGGTGCTGGCGATGCATGTGCTTGAACACGACGACGACACCTTGGGCCTGCTCGAACGGATCACGGCAATGGCGCAGCCGGGTGGCACCGTCGTGCTGGAAGTGCCGAATGTAGAATGTTTCTGGAGCAAGCTGTTGGGCGCCCGATGGGACGCTTGGTACGTGCCATTTCACCGCACCCATTTCAGCCGCAAGTCGCTGCTGCGCCGGATCGCGCAGGGCGGACTTGAGCTGGTTGCCCTGCATGATGTGACAGTGCCGACGATGGGGCGGTCGATGGCCAAGGCGTTTGGTGCAAAGCCAAACCTGTTCTGGCTGCTGGTCGGCATGGTTTTGCACCCGTTGCAATGGCTTGGTGAGCGTCTGAGCGGCAAGCCGAGCGCGCTGCGGGTCATTGCCCGCAAGCCATGAATTCGCACCCACAGCGCAAGTCTGGCGGCAAGCATATTTGCGTTATCTACGATTGCCTGTTTCCCTGGACCGTTGGCGGTGCCGAACGCTGGTATCGCCGCCTGGCCGAACGTTACGCGATCGATGGCCACCGCGTTACCTATCTGACCATGCAACAGTGGGAGCAGGGTGAGGAGCCCCAGCTGCCAGGCGTCGAAATCATTGCCGTCGCGCCGCGCATGGCTCTTTACGCCGATGGTAAGCGCCGGATCCTGCCCCCGCTCACTTTCGGCCTGGGGGTCTTCATGCATTTGCTGGGGAAGGGGCGGCGCTATGACCTGGTCCACACCGCGTCATTCCCGTTCTTCTCGTTGCTCGCGGCGGGATTGTTGCGCCCGCTGCTGCGGTTCCGTCTGGCGGTGGACTGGCATGAGGCGTGGAGCCGGTCCTATTGGCGCAAGTATCTGGGTGCAGTCGGCTTGATCGGTTGGGTGGTACAGCGCACTTGCGCCCGGTTGCGCCATACGGCTTTCAGTTTCAGCCGAATGCACGCCGGCCGAGTGGCCGAGATTGCGAACCGCGACGTCACGATCTTGACCGGCGAGTATGCCGGCCCTTCGCTTGACCGCGGCGAACCGGCACAGGTTCCACCGCACGTTGTCTATGCTGGCCGGATGATCCCGGAAAAGCGCGTGCCGCTGTTGGTTGAGGCTTTGGCCCTGGCCATGGAACGCAATCCGGCGCTCCGGGCCCGCCTGATCGGTCGCGGTCCTGACCTCCAGCTGGTCGAGGCGCGAATTCGCGAACTGGGACTCGCCGACCGGATCGAGACCCCTGGTTTCGTTGATGATGTCCAGCTGGAACAGGCAATGCGCAGCGCAACGGCAATCGTGCAGCCGTCCTCACGCGAAGGCTACGGCATGGTCGTGGTCGAGGCTTCCGCCCGCGGCGTGCCTTGCATAGTGGTGCCAGGCGAGGACAATGCCGCTGTCGAACTGGTCGAACAGGGCCGGAACGGAATTGTCGCGACCGCAGCCAGCGAAACTGCATTGGCGGAAGCGATCGGTGCGGTCGTGGATGGCGGGGACAGGCTCCGCGCCGCGACTTCACAATGGTATGCCGATAATGCCGTGCGGCTGTCGTTCGAAGGTTCGTTCCAGGTCATTCGCCAGCGGCTGGGCCTGGATTGACCGACGTGCTTCAGCCCTTGCTGGGCAGCGCGCCGGTTCCAAGCTTGAAGCTGAACAGGCGGTGGGCGATGTAGTTGACCGGCGCCACCAGCACTGCCCCAAGGAAAACAGCGATGTAGTAAGGCAAGCCGAGGCCGACCATCCCCTCGCTGAGCGCGAGGCCCAGGCCCAGGGTCAACAGGCAGATAAAGTAGTATCGCAGCAGTTCGGCGATGTGCATGCGACCGTCAGTCCTGAACGACCACCCGCGGTTCAGCAGGAAGCCGATCAGGTTGACCAGAACGAAGGTCATCAAAGCTGACAGCAGGTAGCTGATCCCCAGTGTTTCGGTGAACCCGACGATGATCAGCGTGCTGGCGGCAGCCGAAGCAAGGCCGACCGTCAGGAACCGGGCAATTTCACCAATGCGCTGGGGGACTGTCAGGGTCATTGTACGCGGTTGCGTTCACCAACAACGAGCAGGCCCGAAGGATGGTCGACCACGTCTTCACCGCCGAGGCCGCTGGCGATCAGACTGGTGAGCGCCGCAGCGATGCCGCGCGGGAAGCGGCCGCTGTTCTGAAGATCGCGCAGCTTGAGCGCGCGCTGAATTTCTATCGGCCGCTTGGCCCCCAGGCTGAGAGTGTGGAGCAGTCCGCCCGTCATGCGTGACAACGTTTCCCAACGCCTGGTGGCCTTCTTGCCGATGAAGCCGGTGACGGCGGTAACCGTCATACCGTGGCGGCTGCACAGCTCTTGCCAGTCTTCGCTGGTCAGATAGTTGAAGTGGGCTAGGCGCTTGTCGATCGAGGCAAGATACTGCTGCCGACTGATCCCGGGAATGACCGAGCCTGCCAGATTATCGTGAAATCCTGGGCAGGGGACCGTGTAGTAGAACTTCCCACCTGGCTTCAGAACGCGGCCGACCTCACGGATCACCGGTTCAAGATCGGGGATATGTTCAAGCACGGAATTGGAGACGACGTAGTCAAAGGTTGCGTCGGCCTCAGGGATGGCATCGCCGCCCACGGTGTGGATGCGTTCATAGAAGTCGTACTGGCGGGCGGCATCGGTCTCCAGCGGGTCGGGATCGATCCCGACCAGGCGCGGCTTGCGGCCGATCCGCTCGAACAGGATGTCGGTCAGGATGCCATCGCCGCAACCCAGGTCCAGCCCCAGTCCATCGGGGATGCCGGCCTGGGCCAGGATGTCGATTTCAATGCCGCGCCAAAATGCAGTGGCCGGCTGCGCGGGATAGCGCGCAACAAAATCGGTGAGCAGGTCTGAATCGATCTTCATGCCGTGTGTCCTTGAAGGGCCGGAACCGAAAGTGTCGGGATGGGCGGGGTCGCGCGTTCGGCGTGAACCGCATCCGCAGTCTTGAGGAAATCCGCCTCATTGCCGCCGATGATGGCCAGCAGGAAGGCGCCAAAAGCATTCTGCATGCCGATCACGCCAAGCGTTCCGGCCAGCGCGACGGGCAAGGTGGAGGGCAGGGCGGCAAAGGAGCTGGCCGACCAGTAGAACCCGGTTGCCACCAGGCCCGCGATCGCCCCAGTGATCATCAGCCCCCCGGAAATCAGCAATGTTTCCAGATTGATCAGCCCGCGTAGCCGCAGCAGCCAGTTTCTGGGCCGCCGATAGCCCTCGCGCACGCCGAACAGGTGCGCGGCAACCGCCATCAACCCGCCCATGTGCCCCAGGCAGGCCAGCATGGCGCCGACCAGTATCCAGCTTGCGCCGACCAGGTCCGGGCCGATCCCGGCCAGATGCAGCAGGGCGAGGGCCATAATGGCCAGCCCGCTGCCCAGCGCCGCCAGGGCAGGCACGCCGAATACCCAGGTGGGGCTGAGCATGAACAGGTAGCGCAGGTGCCGCCAGCCGTCGCGCCACGGCCGCAGATGGGGTTCTCGCTCGCGCAGGTCTGGTGAGAGAGTGGCTGGAACTTCTGTCATCGGCAGCTTCAGCAGGGCCGCCTTGATCACCATTTCGCTGGCGAATTCCATGCCGCTGCCACTGAGACGGAGGGCGTGGAACGCTTCCTTGCGAATGGCGCGCAGGCCGCAGTGGGCATCGCTGATGCCGGTGCGGAAAAACAGGTTGAGGATGCCGGTCAGCGCAGGATTGCCGATCCAGCGGTTCTTCCAGGGCATGGCGCCCGGTGCGATGCCGCCCTTGAAGCGCGAGCCCATGCAGACCGACCAGCCGTCTTCCAGCTTGCCGATCATCGCCACACCTTCGGTAAAATTGTAGCTGCCGTCGCAATCGCCCATCAGCAGGTAGCGGCCATAGGCGCCGGTGCAGCCGCCGATCAGCGCGGCGCCATAGCCGCGACTGGGGACATCGACGACCCGGGCGCCGAGCGATTCCGCCAGCGCCTGGCTGCCGTCGGTTGAGCCATTGTCGGCGATCACGATCTCGCCACCAAGGCCATATTGCTGCTCAATCAGGTCCAGCGCCAGCCGGGCATTGGCAATGCAATGCGACAGTGACTGCGTCTCGTTGAGGCACGGCATGATGATCGATACGTCGATCGCCTTGGCATCGTTGAATTGCTCGGGCCGGGACTGAAACACGCCGATACTCCCCTGTAACTCGGGAAGGACTAGCGATATGATGGTTAATTATCGGTCAATAAGGGCAATTTCGGTTGTGGCCCAACCGCAGCGGGCCAGCAGGGTGCATCGATAGTTTTCCGGGCCTTGGCTGCGGGCACTGGCACTCCCGGCGTCGGCCCGATATGGCGGCACGATGCAACACGACAGCCGCGTTGGACTGCTTTATGCGCTGGCCGGCTTTGCCGTGCTTTCGGTGGGTGACGGGGTCATCAAGACCCTGGCGGGTGAATGGTCGCCGGTGGCGGTTGCTGCCCTGCGTTTCAGCCTCGCCGCTGTTGGGCTTGGTGCGATGCTGCTGGCGCGCGAAGGGCTGGCTGCCATGACCGGTGTGCTGCGTTGGGCCCAAGTCGGTCGAGGCCTTGCCCTGGCAGTCTCATCAACGATCTTTTTCACATCGCTGTTCGTGCTACCGCTCGCCACGGCGACTGCGATTGGCTTCACAAGCCCGATGTTCACGGCCCTGTTTGCGGCCGTTCTGCTGGGAGAACGGCTGCGCCGGGAGACCTGGATCGCTTCGGCCCTGGCATTGGTGGGCGTGATGATCGTGCTGCGCCCGAATCTGGCCGAGGCCGGACTGTGGGCGGTCTTGCCGCTGTTTTCGGCCATGACCTTTGCCCTGCTGATCATTGGCAATCGCCATGTCGCTGGGCAGGGCTCCGGCCTTGCCATGCAGTTTGCCGTGGCAGTTTTTGCTGCACCTGTCCTGATCATCGCCGCGCCTCTGTTCGGGCAGACCGGTTTGCCGCGCTTTGCCCTGACCTGGCCGGACTGGACGGTCGTGGCCCGCTGCGCTTTCGTGGCGGTTACGGCCAGTGCCGCGCATTGGCTGGTCTATCTTGGCACAACCCGCGCGGGCGCGGCAAAAGTTGCACCGATGATGTATGTCCAGCTGCTGGTGGCCAGTCTCATCGGCTGGGCCTGGTTTGGCGATCACCCGGATGCCTTTACCCTGATCGGATCTTTACTGATTGTGTTGGCGGGGCTCTATCTTTGGCGCGCGGGCGAAGTGAAGGAACCGGCTGAGAGCGATTGACGCTTGGCCTGTCGTTCCCTCACGCTACAACCAGCGCGTGCCAGCCATTCAGGATCACTGTCGATGAACAAGCTGTTGCTCCCTGTCCTACTCATGTTGTCGGCACCGCTCGGCGCACAATCGGCTGCGCGCAGCCTGCCTGGCTGGATGGCCGGGACCTGGATGATGGAAGACGGGGCTGACTGGGCAGACGAAATGTGGACCGACCCGCGCGGCGGGATCATGCTGGGGGTAGCCCGGATGGGCTTCGGTCCACAGTTGCGAAGCTGGGAAGTGACCCAGATCCGCCACAAGCCCGATGGCTCGATCAGTTTTTTCGCTCAGCCAAATGGCAAGCCGGCCGCCGAGTTCCCTATGGTTCTGGTTAGCGAGGAAGCGATCGAATTCGCCAATCCGTCGCACGATTACCCGCAGCGCATCCGGTATTGGCGGCAAGGCAAGCTGCTCATGGCCGAAATTTCGAAGATCGATGGCAGCCAGGTCATGCGGTGGAACTATCGCCCTGTCGTGCCGCCGCAGGATTGAATCCCGTGAGCCACGCGCGCCGTTTTGCCCAGGTTGACGTGTTCACCACAGTGCCGCTGATGGGCAATCCTGTGGCCGTCGTGCTGGACGGTGAGGGACTGACCACGGAACAGATGCAAGCGATGGCGGCCTGGACCAATCTGTCCGAGACGACCTTCGTCCTGCCGCCGACTCAGGCCGGGGCGGATTATCGAGTGCGGATTTTCACGCCCAGGGCCGAGCTGCCCTTTGCCGGCCATCCGACCCTGGGCACAGCCCATGCGGTGATTGAGGCGGGACTGGCGAAACCGCGCAGCAGCAAGCTGGTTCAGGAATGCGCAGTCGGCTTGGTTGATTTGACGGTCGGGGAGGGCGGCCTGTCGTTTCGTTTGCCCCGTTATGCCCTGACCGAGCTCAGCGATCCGGAAGCCACCGCGTGGATCAACGCCCCGGTCAAGGATGCGGCGCAGGCGGTCGATGTCGGGCCGGTTTGGCTGATCGCAGAAGTCGATGGGATCGCGGCGCTGGAAAACCTTGCTTACGATCAGGCGCGGCTGGCGGCCTATTACGTACCGCAGGGCTGGACCGGCGCAACGCTTTATGCCGCCGAGGGTGAGCGCGTGGTCGTGCGCAGCTTTGCTCCGGGCGATGGTATTCCGGAAGACCCGGTATGCGGCAGCGGCAATGGCGCGGCGGCCGCGTTCCGGCTGGCGGCTGGACAGTGCCGTGATGGCGACAGCTATCGTGCCAGCCAAGGCCGCCAGGTTGGTCGCGATGGCTGGATCGATGTGCGGTTTGAAGGCTCGGATATCCATATTGGCGGCCAGTGCGTGACGGTGATTAACGGTACGGCGAAGATCTGAGATGACGATCGAGACCCGCCTGACCCGCGAATGGGGGCTCGATCTGCCAATCATGCTGGCCCCGATGGCCCTGGCCGGCGGCGGCGAACTGGCCGCCGCCTGTGCCGAGGCGGGCGCATTGGGTCTGGTCGGCGGCGGTTACGGCGAACTTGACTGGACCCGGCGCGAATGGGGCCTGGCCACTCAGCGGTTGGCCAATACGGCAGCAGCGCAGCGAGTGGGTTGCGGCTTCATCACATGGAAGCTCGATTCTGACGCCTCTGCACTCGATTGGGTGCTGGATCAGCCGTTGGCGCCCAAGGCGGTGTTTCTCTCATTCGGCGATCCGCGCCCCTATGCCGCGCGGATTGCCGCCAGCGGCGCGCGGCTGGTCTGCCAGGTGCAGCGGCTGGACCAAGTGCCGCAAGCGGTCGAGGCCGGGGCAGCGCTGATCGTGGCTCAGGGCGGCGCGGCTGGCGGGCACGGCGCGGCTGCCGCAACAGCGCGTTCGACTATGGTCTTCGTGCCAGAGGTGGCGGACTGGCTGGCAAACCATGCGCCGGATGTGCTCTTGCTGGGCGCCGGGGGCATTGCCGATGGACGGGGCCTGGCCGCGCTACTGATGCTGGGCGCCGACGGCGCGCTGATCGGATCACGCCTCTGGGCCAGTGTCGAGGCGCTGCCTGCCGCAGCCGCCAAGGCCGAAGCCATCGCCGCCGATGGGGACGCTACCGTTCGAAGCCCGATCTTCGATGTGTTGCGCCGCAAGGACTGGCCGGCCGAGTACGAATTCCGCGCCTTGCGTAATGCGCTGCACCGCGAATGGGAAGGACGTGAGGCCGAGCTGCGTGCCGATCCCGCCGCCGCCCGCGCCGCCTTCGATGCGGCAGTGGTGGCCGCGGACTTTGCCGGGGCCAATGTCACCGTGGGCGAAGCGGTCGGACTGATCCGCGACGTGCCGTCGGCGAGCGAAGTGCTGCACCGGATTTGCGACGAGGCGGATCAACGGCTGAGCTTGGCGGCGGCGCTTCGTCACACTTGAATGAGAAAGGGCGGCCTTTGGAGCCGCCCTTTCGCTTGTCAGGACAGGAACGAAGGCTTCAGCCTTCAACGTGCTCCGCAAGAACCGTCAGGCCAGCTGCGCCCACTTCGGCGAAGCCGCCCTGGACCTGGATTTCTTCCGGTGCGGCGCCTTCGGTCTTGTAGATCCGCAGGGCACCGTCACGGACGGTCGACATGAAGGGTGCGTGGCCCTCCAGCACGCCGAACTCGCCTTCCGCACCGGGGACGACCACCATGTAGACGTCTTCGGAGCGAACGAGCCGTGCCGGCGTGACGAGTTCGAAGTGCAGGGCCATGGCGATCAGGCTTCCTCAGCCAGCTTCTTGGCCTTTTCGACCGCTTCGTCGATCCCGCCGACCATGTAGAAGGCGGCTTCGGGCAGGTGGTCGTACTCGCCGTCGACCACCGCCTTGAACGAACGCACGGTGTCTTCGACCTGGACGAACTTGCCCGGGATGTTGGTGAAGACTTCGGCCACGTGGAACGGCTGCGACAGGAAGCGCTGGATCTTGCGGGCGCGGGCAACGGTAAGCTTATCTTCTTCCGACAGCTCGTCCATGCCCAGGATCGCGATGATGTCCTGCAGCGACTTGTACTTCTGCAGCGTTTCCTGAACGCGGCGGGCGACGTCGTAGTGCTCCTGGCCGACAACGGCCGGGGTCAGCACGCGGCTGGTCGAGTCGAGCGGGTCAACGGCCGGGTAGATGCCCAGTTCCGAGATCGCACGGCTCAGAGTGGTCGTCGCGTCAAGGTGCGCGAACGAGGTAGCCGGCGCCGGGTCGGTAAGGTCGTCCGCAGGAACGTAGATCGCCTGCACCGAGGTGATCGAGCCCTTGGTGGTCGAGGTGATGCGCTCTTGCAGGGCGCCCATGTCGGTCGCCAGGGTCGGCTGATAGCCCACCGCCGAAGGAATACGGCCGAGCAGCGCCGACACTTCCGAACCGGCCTGGGTGAAGCGGAAGATGTTGTCCACGAAGAACAGCACGTCCTGGCCTTCCTGATCGCGGAAGTATTCGGCCATGGTCAGACCCGAAAGAGCGACGCGGGCGCGGGCGCCCGGGGGCTCGTTCATCTGGCCGAACACCAGCGCCACCTTGGAGCCTTCCGGCGTGGCATTACCGTCAGCGTCCTTGGCGATAACGCCAGCGTCGAGGAATTCGTGGTAGAGGTCGTTACCTTCGCGAGTGCGTTCACCGACGCCCGCGAAGACTGACACGCCGCCGTGGCCCTTGGCAATGTTGTTGATCAGTTCCTGGATCAGCACGGTCTTGCCCACGCCGGCGCCGCCGAACAGGCCGATCTTGCCGCCCTTGGCGTAGGGAGCGAGGAGGTCGATCACCTTGATGCCGGTGACCAGGATCGCAGCTTCGGTCGACTGTTCGACGAATTCCGGAGCCTTGGCATGAATCGGGGCACGCATGTCGGTGTTGACCGGGCCGCGCTCGTCGATCGGATCACCGACGACGTTGAGAATGCGGCCGAGGGTCTGCGGGCCGACCGGCACCGAGATCTGCGCACCCGTAGCGGTGACCGGCTGGCCGCGGGTCAGACCATCGGTCGAGTCCATCGCGATCGTACGGACCGTGTTTTCACCCAGGTGCTGGGCAACTTCGAGCACCAGGCGGGTGCCGTTGTTGTCGGTTTCCAGCGCCGAAAGGATCGCCGGCAGTTCGCCGTCGAACGTCACGTCGACGACGGCGCCGATGACCTGGCTGACTTTGCCGCCAGCGGTGTTGGCAGCGGCCGGAGCGGCCTTCTTGCGGGTAGTGGTCTTGGCTGCGGTGGCCATGGTCGTTTCCTTGCCTGCTATGCCTTAGAGCGCTTCCGCGCCGGCGATGATTTCAATCAGTTCGGTGGTGATCGCGGCCTGGCGGCTGCGGTTGTACTGGATGGTCAGCTTCTGGATCAGCTCACCCGCGTTGCGCGTGGCGTTGTCCATCGCGGTCATCGAGGCGCCTTGTTCGGACGCCTGGTTTTCCAGCAGCGCGCCGAACAGCTGAGTGCGCAGGTAGCGCGGCAGCAGCGCGGCGAGGATGGCCTCTTCCTCAGGCTCGTACTCGACCACGGCACCGCCCGTGCTGGCCGCAGCCGCAGTTGGGGCGGGGACAGGGATGATCTGCTGCTCGGTCGGGTCCTGCTGGAGCGCCGACTTGAACTTGGCATAGAACAGGTGGGCGACGTCGAACTTGCCCTGATCATACAACGCGACCAGCTCGTTCGCGATCTTCTCGGCCTCGGGAAAGCCCGGTTCGCGCACGTCGGTGGTGTCGAACATGGCGAGAACCGACTGCGGGTAGAGCCGGCGAATCACCGCGCGGCCCTTGCGGCCGACGAGGTAGAAGAGCACGGTCTTGCCTTCCGCCTGCAGGGTGCGGGCCTTGGCAACCGCGGCCTTGACGATGTTCGAATTGAACGCGCCGCACAGGCCCTTGTCGCTGTTGGCGACAACCAGCAGGTGGACTTGGTCTTTGCCCGTGCCGGCCAGCAGCTTGGGGCTGCTTTCGCTGACAGTCACCTTACTGGCGATCGAGCCCATAACCGCCGCGAGCCGGCTGGCATAGGGGCGCGCGGCTTCTGCAGCCGACTGCGCCTTCCGCAGCTTGGCCGCAGCGACCATTTGCTTGGCCTTGGTGATCTTCTGGGTCGACTTGACCGAGTTGATCCGACCTTTGAGTTCCTTGAGTGAAGCCACTCTATCGGTTCCTCTGTTGCGTCACCCTGAACCTGATCCGGGGTACCGCTTTACTGCGCCGCCGCCGAAGCGGGGCCCCGGGTCAAGCCCGGGGTGACGGCGCGGGTTGCATTACGCGAACTGCTTCGCAAAAGCTTCGAGCGCGGCCTTGGTCTTGTCGGCCACTTCGCCTTCGAACTTCTGGCTGGAGCGGATTTCGGCCAGTACGTCAGCGTGCTTGTCGCGCATGAAGCTGAGCATTTCGGCTTCGTAGCGGACGACGTCGCTGGTTGCGACGGCATCGAGGTAGCCATTGGTGCCAGCGAAGATCGAGACGGTCTGCTCTTCGAACGGCAGAGGGCTGAACTGGGCCTGCTTGAGTAGTTCGGTCAGGCGCGCGCCGCGGTTCAGCAGCTTCTGGGTCGAAGCGTCGAGGTCGGAACCGAACTGGGCGAAGGCCGCCATTTCGCGGTACTGCGCCAGTTCCAGCTTGATCGAGCCGGCCACCTTCTTCATCGCCTTGGTCTGGGCGGCGCCGCCCACACGGCTCACCGACAGACCGACGTTAATGGCGGGACGGATGCCCTGGTAGAACAGGCCGGTTTCAAGGAAGATCTGGCCGTCGGTGATCGAGATCACGTTGGTCGGAATGTAGGCCGACACGTCGCCCGCCTGGGTTTCGATGATCGGCAGCGCCGTCAGCGAACCGCCACCCAGGCTGTCGTTCATCTTCGCGGCGCGCTCAAGCAGGCGGCTGTGGAGATAGAACACGTCGCCCGGATAGGCTTCGCGGCCCGGCGGGCGGCGCAGCAGCAGCGACATCTGGCGATAGGCGACGGCCTGCTTCGAAAGGTCGTCATACACGATCACGGCGTGCATGCCGTTGTCGCGGAAGTATTCGCCCATGGTCGCGCCGGTGTAGGGCGCCAGATACTGCAGCGGCGCCGGCTCCGAAGCAGTCGCGGCGACGACGATTGAATATTCCATCGCGCCGTTTTCTTCGAGCTGGCGCACGATCTGCGCCACGGTCGAGCGCTTCTGACCGACGGCGACGTAGATGCAGTACAGCTTCTTCGATTCGTCGGTGCCGGCGTTGACGCCCTTCTGGTTGATGAAGGTGTCGATCGCGACGGCGGTCTTGCCGGTCTGGCGGTCACCGATGATCAGTTC
>JBIIDJ010000020.1:0-32222 GCA_044238415.1 Novosphingobium sp. | reverse complement strand
GCGATATCATCACCCTGCTCACTCAGCCCGATAGTGCTGCGGTCGAGGAGGAACTGGTTGAAGCACTGCTCAACAACGAGACCTATTTCTTCCGTGATCGGCAGGTATTCACCCAGCTTGCCAACTCCGTGCTGCCGGCCTTGTGTCGCGCCAAGAGCGAGGCGCGCGAACTGAAGATCTGTTCAGTCGGCTGTTCGACCGGCCAGGAACCCCTGTCGCTCGCGATCATGCTGATCGAGCAGGGATTGACCCGGGGTACGGGCTGGAACATCCAGATCAAGGCTACTGATATCTCGCGCAGTGCCATCGCAGCGGCGCGTCAGGGCTTCTATTCACGCTTTGAAATCCAGCGTGGACTGGGCGTGGCGCAGATGCTTCGCCACTTCGAGGAAACCCCTGATGGCTGGCAAGCCAGCCAACACCTGCTGGGGATGATCGATTATGATGTGGCAGACTTTCTGACTGGCTCGGTCCCCGATCAGGCGGACCTGATCCTGTGTCGCAACGTGATGCTGTACTTCGATGATGACGCCAAGGCAGTCGGCTGTCAGCGCCTGTTCGATGCCTTGCCACTGCACGGCAGACTGCTGTTGGGTGGGGGCGAGACATTGACTGCCCGGCACAGCGGCTTTGTGCCTGCGGCGCAAGATCTGGCCATTTACAAGCGCGATGATCGCGCGATCGCCGCCTAGGCAGGGGCATGGCTTGGTCGTTCAATACTTTAGAAGGATATTAACGATAGTTCGCCTAGTCTGGCCGGGTACCTTGGGGGCAATCCTTGGAAATGAAACGGATCAGAGTGGTAACTTGGCTCGCCGCCGGCGCTATGCTGCTGGCGCTGCCTGCTGCCATTCTGACCATCCAGTTCTCTAGCGAGCTTCATACCGGCGATCTAGGTGACCTGGTTACGGCTGGCTTGGGCGTGTACATTTTGGCTGGGCTGGTGCTGCTCCGATATGTTTTCCGCCAGATCCAGCGGCTGGAACGGGCTGCGCTGACAGACAGCCTGTGCGGCTTGCCGAACCGCCGGGCCTTGCATCTCAATGTCAATCGGGATGTGGTCAGCGGGACGGAACTGGCGATAGCACTGGTCGATCTCGACGGGTTCAAGTCGATCAACGACTTTTATGGTCACTCGGTCGGTGATCGGGTGGTGCGCCGCTGCGCCGCGATACTGACCGAGCTGTGCGGGGACAGCGCGCGCGCCTACCGGCTGGGCGGCGACGAATTCGCCCTGGTTACCAGCGGACCGCTGGCTGGCAATATCCTGGAAGGGGTCTGCCGTCGTATTTTGCAGCATGTTGCCCAACCGGTGCGGATCGAAGACCGCGCCATTGTTGTGGGAATGAGCATTGGTCTGGCCCGCGGCAGCACGGGTGACGAGGTTTCATCATCCAGTCTGCTGCGTCAGGCTGATATGGCCACGCAGGTGTCCAAAGCCCGGGGCAAGGGCCGGCTGACCTGGTTCAATGAGGATTTTGACCGCAGCCGCGAAGCCCACCGTCAGATTGACGTGGAATTGCGCGCCGCGCTCGCTGGCGAAGAGCTGCAACTGCACTACCAACCGCTGATCGATACCCGGACCGGCCGGATCGGAGCGGTTGAGGCTCTGCTTCGCTGGGAGCGGCCCGATGGCCAGCGGATCGGGCCAGATCAGTTTATCCCGGTGGCCGAGGAAACCGGCCTGATCGAACCAATCGGGCTCTGGGTGTTGCGCCAGGCCTGCCGCGATGCTGCGCAGTGGGACGGGATCAAGGTTTCGGTCAACGTCTCCGTGGCGCAGCTGCGCAACACCCAGTTCCCGCTTCAGCTCGGGCAGATACTAGAGGAAACCGGGTTTCCCCCGGAACGGCTGGAGCTGGAAGTCACTGAAACCTTCCTGGTCGGTGATCCGCTGGTGGCCGGGCGCAATCTCGAAATGCTTCGCGATTTCGGCGTGGGGATCGTGCTTGATGACTATGGCACCGGCTATGCCTCGATCGGGTTCCTGCGCCGTTTCCGCTTTGAAAAGCTGAAGCTCGACCGGTCACTGATTGTCGATGCCGCTGGTGATGCCGCGACCCGGACAGTTATGGCTTCCAGTGTGACCATGGCCAAGGCGCTGGGCATGCGGGTGACCGCCGAAGGGATCGAAACCGAAATTCAGGCGGCCATGGCCCGCACTGCCGGGTGCGATCAGATGCAGGGCTGGCTTTATTCCAAGGCCGTGCCGGCTGCTGAAATTGCGCTGCAACTCGCTGCGCAGGAATTCTCTGAAAACACGTCAAAAACCAACACCTCGCCCCGAACGGCGAGGTCTGCCCAAGGCTAAGGAATGCTGTGATGTCTGCTGCAACCGCCAAGAAGAACTGGTTTGTTGACCTGCCCGTGGCAAGCAAGATGCGGGTACTGACCGTGGCTCACAATATTGCCACCTTGTCAGTAAGCCTGGTCAGCGCAGCAACGCTTATTGCCTTTGATGCACCGATCTCGATCGTTGCCTTGCCCTTGGTGGTCGCAGCATTGAGCATCACATACTCACTGTTCGCCGGGCGCTATGTCCTTGCCAACGTAGTGCGCCCGTTCGAGGACTTGTCGTCCTGGATGAGCCAGATCGGCGATGGAATCTACGAACTGGAAATCCGCCACACTGAACGGGCGGACGAGATTGGCGACATGTGCCGTGCGCTCGAAAAGGCCAAGAAGGGCGCATTTTTGCTCAAGGATTTGCGCGAACAGGCCGAGGCGCAGCGGATCGAGCACGATGCCAAGCTGCTGGAATTGGCTGCTCGTTTTGAAAGCCGCGTGAGCGACGTGGTGAACGGGGTTGCGGCGGCGTCGTCGCAGCTTGAATCGACTGCCACGACCATGGCTGACAGCGCGAAAGTATCGGCGAGCCAATCGAGCACTGTCTCGGAAGCAATGGAGACTGCGGCTTCGGGTGTGACCGCGGCTGCAGCCGCCACTGACGAGTTTGCCCTCTCGATTAACGAGATCAGCCGCCAGGCCTCGGGTTCCGCCGAACTCGCCCGCAAGGCAGCCGAGGCCACGCGCAAGGCTGACGAAACCATTTCCAACCTGGCCACTTCGGCAGCGGAAGTCGGTGAGATTGTGGAACTGATCTCGTCAATCGCCCAGCGCACTAACCTGCTGGCGCTCAACGCCTCGATCGAGGCGGCACGTGGCGGCGAGGCCGGTCGCGGATTTGCCGTGGTTGCTTCCGAGGTGAAGGAGCTGGCTGCGCAGACCGCCAAGGCTACCGAGCGGGTCTCGATCCAGATCCAGAAGATTCAGGAAGACACGGGCGTTAGCGTCAACTCGCTTCAGGCCATTGCCCGGCAGATTGCCGACCTGGAGGTTACCTCAGTGTCGATTGCCGCTGCGGTTGATCAGCAGTCGGCTGCGGGGCAAGACCTCGCGCGGAGCATCGACCTTGCTGCGCGCAGCACCGAACGGGTGACCACATCGATTGCTCAGGTCCGTGAAGGGTCGCTTGCGACCGGTGCAGCTGCGGCGCAAGTGCTTAGTTCGTCAAGCGAGCTCAAGCATCAGTCGGCTGTTCTGCGCAGCCAGGTGGATGATTTCCTCAACCTGGTACGCCACGCAGCCTGAAGGCTGCCGCAGCGCGGTTCACCTAATCTGAGACTGGGCTGGAAAATGGTGCCCGGAGGCGGATTCGAACCACCGACACGCGGATTTTCAATCCGCTGCTCTACCAACTGAGCTATCCGGGCAGCGCTGCAATCGGGGAACGCAAGGTCCACCCAGCGGCTGGAAGGGCGCCTATGGCGAAGCGGGGGCGGCTTGGCAAGAGGGTTTCAGGCCTTGCCTTCTTCCTCGTCCATTGCGGGCGGGCCGGGCAGGGCATAGCCGTCCTCCAGCCAGCGTAGCAGGTCCCGATCTTTGCAGCGGGTTGAGCAGAACGGCGCGTGTTCACCGCTGCGCGGCTGGCCGCAAAGGGCGCACTTGCGGTTGGTGGCAGTACTCATGCGCTCAGCGCCTGAGCGAATCCGGCATCAAGCGCAAGACCGGTATCCTCATGCCAGCGCAAAGTGCGGCCGGTCCGCCGGGCCAGTTCGGCTTCCCATTCAGGTTTAACTGCGGCGTACACCGCCGGATGTGCCGACAACAGCAGCACTGCGCCGGGTTCGCTGACAAGTTCGGCGCGGCGCAGCAATAGCCGCGCTGCCGACCCGGCGGGGTCCAGATTCAGCCGGTGAAGCAATGACGGGCGCTCAAGCCGGGCAACCAGCTGGACCAGCCCAAAGCCGTTCATCGCCGTGCGCTCATGCGGCCAGTCAGCCAAAGCGTCGCCCAAAGCGCTATCAACTGCCTGACGGTCGGGCTTGGCTTCCAGACTTGGAAAATCGACCACGATCGAGCCGCTCAGATCGAACCGGCGCAGGGCAGCGGCCAGTGCCGGCACGGCAGCCAGTGCCAGGGTGCGCGGTGGCAGGTCACCATCAACATCTACAACGGTCATGGCCGGTGTCGGGGTGATCGTCAGCGCGCCGCCGGGAAAAGCGATCGCACCGCTCCACGCTTCGCTCCAGACCGCCTCCCACAGGCCAGGGGGCAGGCGGTGGACGGTGCGTCCGGGCGGCGGAGGGGCAGGGCAGCATTGCTCCTGCGTGGGACGCGCCTGTGCCCGCTTGAGCCGCCCGGCTTCGGTCATGGCGCCGCGCATCACTTTCAATCGCAGCACGCCACCTTCGCTGGCTTCGGTCGGCAACCGATCGACCAGGGCTTCCTCTTCGTTGGCAAAGCGGGCCGTGCCGCGCCTTGATCCGCTGGCGCGGGCGATCAGCACGGCATCCTCGATCTGGCCTGCAGCAAGTTTGCCAGGCCAGTCCAGCCGGGCAGCAATCGCTTCTCCGCCTGCAATCAGCAGCGCGCGGTTTTCGCCAATGCCGGCCTCATGCAGCCACTCAGCCAAGTGGATATCCAGCGGCGCGGAGCAGCGCCCGGGTTTCGAACAGGGGCAGACCGATCACGGCCGAATGACTCCCTGATATGAACCGGATCAGGGCTTCAGCTCGGCCCTGGATGGCATAGCCGCCGGCCTTGCCGAGGCCTTCGCCGCATTCGAGGTAGGCATCAAGCTCTTCCGCTGAAAGCTGCTTGAAGATGACAACAGTCTCAACCATCCGGGTCCGGACTGTGCCCGCCGCATCGATTACGCAAATCGCCGAAATGCAGCGATGGCGGCGTCCGGATACGAGGCTGAGCAATTCGCGCTGGGTCTCGACGGTCTCCGCCGGGGGCAGAATCCGACGGCCCACTGCCACTGTGGTATCGCCTGCCAACACGATCTCGCCGGGACCACGCGCTACGGCTGCAGCCTTAGCCTGGGCCAGCCGTAAGGCATAGGCCCGCGGTGTTTCGCCCTTTAGCGGGCTTTCGTCGATATCGGGGCTGGCGATCCGGTCAGGCGTGGCTCCAATCCGAGCGAGCAATTCACGCCGCCGCGGAGAAGAGCTGGCAAGGACGAGCGCCGGGCTGGACAATTAGCCGAACTGGCCCGGGCCGCCGCGGCCGGGCATAAAGCGGTAAGTAATGCGCCCCTTAGTCAGATCGTAAGGGGTCAGTTCGACCAGCACCTCGTCGCCGACCAGCACGCGAATGCGGTTCTTACGCATCTTGCCGGCAGTGTGGCCCAGGATTTCATGATCGTTTTCCAGCCGGACGCGGAACATCGCGTTGGGCAGGAGTTCGACCACCTGGCCGCGCATTTCGAGGAGTTCTTCTTTCGCCATTCGGGCTCTAATTCCGTTGCTGATCGGGTGCGTTGGGCCGCGCCATAGCGGCGGGCGGCACAAAAGGAAAGCCTCGCGCCGATTCGACCAAATACCGACTTCATCCGTTCTGCGACATTCTGTTACCCGGCAAGGCCTTGTCATTGCGCCAGCAACCGACCATCTGGCTGTCCGGGCAGGGGGAAAGCTGATCGTCATCTCTGCGATCACGGAGTTACAATGCGATACCTTGCCTGCTTGCCTTTGCCACTGGCCCTCGTTGCCGTTCCGCTGCACGCTGCCGAAGCGGTCAGGGATGAAGAGGCGCCTGCTGCTGACACCGCAGAAACGGACAATACCGAGCAGCAGGGCAATGAGATCCTGGTTGTTGCGGAGCGGATTCGCGGGCAAGTCGAAGCACCGCAGCCGCCACTGGCCGTGCTTGATGAAAAGGATATCCAGGCGCTCGGCGCGACGACCCTGGCTGACGTGTTGACCCAGTTGGCCCCCCAAACTGGCTCAGGCCGCGGGCGTGGTGGTGGGCCACCAGTGGTGCTGATCAATGGACAGCGTATCGGCAGCTTCCGTGAAATGCGCAATTTCCCGCAGGAGGCAATTCGCCGGGTCGAGATCTTGCCCGAGGAAGTCGCGCTGCGTTTTGGCTTTCCGCCCAACAGCCGCGTCGTCAACATGATCCTGAAGGACAACTTCTCGAGCAAGACGATCGAGGCCGAAACCGCGTTCGCCACGCGCGGCGGGTTTCAGACGTACGAGCTTGAGGCCACTGCGCTGCGGATAAATGGTCCGCAGCGGCTGAGCGTAACCGGCCGGATCGATGACAGTTCCGAGCTGACCGAGGCTGAACGTGGGGTCTTGCCGGTCAATTCCTTGCCAGGCGCAACAAGCCAGGCCGAGTTCCGCAGCCTGATCCCGGATTCGCGCGATCTGGCCCTCAACATGTCATGGGCGCGGGGCCTCGGCAAAGACGGGTTGGGCGGTTCGCTAAGCTTTAATGGCAATGTCACGCGGAGTGACAGTTTTCGTCAGTCGGGTCTTAATCCATCGGACCTGACCGATGTGCTGCAACGGCGCACGCGCACCACGGCCGTTCAGGGTGGCGCTGCGCTAACCACTCGGCTGGACGATTGGCAGCTCAATGCCACTCTGGACGCCGCCCACAGTGAAAGCCGGACGTCGATCGACCGGCCGCTCACCACGATTGTCGATACCGCCCGCAGCAACACGGAATCCGTGACCGGCTTGGTGACTGTGGTGGGCCGTCCGCTCCGGATCCCTGGCGGCGAAGTGACAAGTACGTTCCGGCTTGGGTATGCCTGGGCGGACATCGTCAGCGATGATACGCGCTCGGCCATCGGCGCGATCAACCTGCGCCGCGGCGATATCAGTCTCGGCACCAATATCGGTCTGCCGATCACCAGCCGCCGGGAAAACTTTGGCGCCGGGCTTGGCGATCTTAGCCTCAATTTCAGTGCCGGTTACAACGAGCTGTCGGATTTTGGCGCACTGACCGACTGGAGCGCCGGGCTGACCTGGTCGCCCTTTACGCTGGAGAAGCTCAGCCTTTCGGCCAGCTACCTGGTCAACGATGTGGCCCCGGGGCTGACCCAGCTTGGGAACCCGGTCACGACCACATTCAACGTCACGGTGTTCGATTTTGCCCGCGGGGAGACTGTTCTGGCATCCGTTATCAGCGGTGGAAATGCCTCGTTGCGCAAGGAGCGCCAGCGCGACCTGAAGTTCGGCGCGACCTGGCAATTGCCATTCCTCCAGAATTCCAGCCTGGTCGCCGAGTACTTCCGTAACCGGTCTGATGACGTGACTGCATCGTTTCCTTTGCTAACGCCCGAGATCGAGTCTGCCTTCCCCGGTCGCGTCACGCGCGATGCCACTGGACGGCTGACCTTGATTGATCAGCGGCCGGTGACTTTTGCTGAGCAGAAGTCTGAACGGCTGCGCTGGGGTCTTAATCTTTCGGGGCAACTGGGCTCCGCGCCGGCCGGTGGTGGGGGCATGATGGGTATGTTCGGCGCTGGACCGCCGCAGCGTGGGCAAGGTGCCGGTGCTCCGCCGCCTACGCCGCGGCCACAAGGCCAGCCTTCCGGGCGTCCAGCCGGTGCCGGCAGTGGACGCGGCGGCGGCGGTATGATGGGCATGTTTGGTGGCGGCGGGGCTGGTCGGTGGAGCCTGGGCGTGTTCCACTCGGTCCAGTTCGATAACATCGTATTGATCGCGCCAGGGGGGCCAGTGCTGGATTTGCTGGACGGGGATTCACTATCATCGGCCGGCTCCCCGCGTCATTCGATCCAGTTCAATGGCGGGGCGTTCAAGAGCGGTTTCGGCGCATTCTTCAACGGCACATGGACTGGCCCGTCGCGCCTCAGCGGCAACGGCCTGCCAGGAGCAAGCGACCTGCGCTTTGGCAGCGTCACCCGCTTTGACATCAATTTCTTTGCAGCGCTTGGTCAGCAGGCCAAGCTTGTGAAGAAAGCACCCTTCTTCAAGGGCACGCAGATTGCGCTGCGGTTTGAAAACCTGTTCGATTCGCGCCAGCGCGTCACCGACGCTGCCGGCAAAGTGCCGCTGGGCTATCAGCCCGATCTGATTGATCCGCGCGGGCGCATGGTCGAAATCGAGTTCCGCAAGATGTTCTGAGCATTGGCCCGGCCTGCCGGTGGGCAGGCCGGGCCAAGCATTATAGGTGGATCAGAACACCGCCAGAATCAGGTGCAGTGTCAGCGCCATCAGCGCAAAGCTGGACAGAGCGAACAGCAGGAAGCGCACCATCACCCGGTTCCAGGTCGCCTGGACAATCGAGTGGGCAATGCGCAGGCCCACATAGGCCCAGCCAAGCTGAGCAGTGAGGCCGTCACCCTGGCCAATCAACGCCAGTGCGAGCGCCACGGCATAGAACACCGTCGGTGCTTCGTGCAGGTGGTTGTAGTTGTGGGCAATCCACTGAACATTGGCCGGCAGGATGTTTTCCAGGTCCTTGCCGGTGCCCCCGGTCAGGTTCTTGGTGTCGATCTTGGCCTTGGTCATGGCGGGTAGGCGCGTGGCATACATCCACAGCCACATCACCATGCTCCACCCGGCCAGTACGGCCAGTGGTTTCAGGATTTCCATTCCGATCATGATTAAGTCTCCCCTCAGGCAGCCAGCAACGTAAGTTTGGCAGCGTGCAGCGCCAGCATGATGAGGCACGCCGTTGAAAGCAGGAACAGGGTAAAACGTACCGGGATGGTATTCACCGTGGCCTGCCAGACCGAGTGGACGATCCGCAGTGCGACATAGGCCCAGGCGAACAACACATCATGCTCGGCCGGCCCCATGATCGCGAGGATCGCGACGGTGGCATAGAACAGCGTCGGCTGTTCCATCAGGTGGGTATAGTTGTGGGCCTTCCAGTTGACGTTGTCGGGCAGGACCCCTTCGAGATCCTGGCCGCGGCCGCCGGGCTTAGCCTGACCTAACCCGCCACCAGCCTGCTTCATTGCACCAAGACGTGTGCCGGCTGTCCAGAACAGCATGACCAGCGACCACAGCACCAGCACGGCGGCTGGTGCGAGGACTTGTGCCTGCATTTTCTCCCCCTTTATCTATGCGACCCAGGGACGAGAGGGTGTGCCGCTGGCAACCGATTGTCAAATGCAACTAATCTATTTGGTTCAGTACCTTGGCAAAGCTGGTCGGATCGGTGTTGCCGCCAGTGAGCATGATCACGGTGCGCCCGTCGAGTGGTACCTTGCCGGCGAGCGCCGCCGCCAGCGCCGCTGCGCCGCCCGGTTCCAACACCAGATGGAGCCGGGAAAAGGCGAAGCGTTGGGCGGCGCGGACCTCGGCCGGTGATACACAGAGCCCATAGGAGCAGCGTTTTTTGAGGATCGCGAAATTGATCGGCCAGGTCGCCGGAGTTTGCAGCGCGTCGCAGGCGGTAGGCGGCGCATCGGCTGCCACGCGCTGAATCTCTCCACTGGCCAGGCTGCGGGCAACGTCATCCCAGCCTTCCGGCTCTACCGGGATGATCTCGGCATCAGGGCAGGCCAGGGCAAGGCCGGCTGCCAGACCGCCGCCGCCGCAGCAAACGACGATCCGGGTCGGACCGTCAAGTCCGCGCGCCGCCATCTGCGCCGCTATTTCGATCCCGGCCGAACCCTGGCCTTCGATCACCCAGGGATCGCCGTAGGCGTGGACCAGAGTTGCGCCGGTCTGGTCGATCAGCTGCTGCGCCACGGCATCGCGATCCTCGCCGCCGGGGCGGTCATACAGCACGACCTCTGCCCCCATCATCCGGGTCGCCTCCAACTTCACTTGCGGGGCGTCAACCGGCATGACGATCGTTGCCGGAATACCAAGCCGTGCCGCCGCCCAGGCCACGCCTTGGGCGTGATTGCCGCTGGAAACTCCAACCACGCCGCGCTTGCGCTCCGCTTCGGACAGATCGCTGAGGCGGTGCCAAGCACCGCGGATCTTGAAGGCCCCGATCGGTTGCAGGTTTTCCGCTTTGCACCACACTTTTGCCCCGTTGACCTCGGTCTCCAAGAGTGGTGTCTGCACCAGCAGTTCGGCGATCTTGGCGGCGGCGCGGGCCACCCCCTCGGCGGTCGGCGCGCGCATCGGTTGTGTCGTCATGAAAGCAGCCTATATGCGCGCCTTCGCCGCTGGCAAAGGAGAGTTAAAGGTGAGCAAGGTTCTGGTGATCGGTGCGGGCGGCGTCAGCTCGGTCTGCGTTCACAAGATGGCGATGAACGCCGCGATTTTCAGCGAGATTCACCTCGCCAGCCGGACCAAGTCGAAGTGCGATGCAATCGCCGCTTCGGTCAAGGATCGCACTGGCGTCACCGTCCAGACCTATGAGATCGACGCAGAGGAAGTCCCCGCGCTGACCCGCCTGATCCAGCAGATCGGCCCTAAGCTGGTGGTCAACCTGGCGCTGCCGTATCAGGACCTGCCGATCATGGACGCCTGCCTGGCCGCCGGGGTCGATTACCTGGACACCGCGAATTACGAGCCGAAGGACGAGGCCAAGTTCGAGTACAAGTGGCAGTGGGCCTATCAGGACCGCTTCAAGGAAAAGGGGCTGATGGCCCTGCTGGGTTCGGGGTTCGATCCGGGCGTCACTTCGGTCTTCGCGATGTGGCTCAAGAAGTATAAGCTGAAAACCATCCGCACGCTCGACATTCTCGATTGCAACGGCGGCGACCATGGCCAGGCCTTTGCCACCAACTTCAATCCGGAAATCAACATCCGCGAAGTGACTGCCCCTGCGCGGCACTGGGCCAACGGCCAATGGGTTGAAACCCCGGCGATGACCATCCGCCAGAACTTCGATTTCGAGGGGGTCGGCCCCAAGAACATGTACCTCATGTATCACGAGGAGCTGGAAAGCCTGGCGAAATTCCTGCCCGAGCTGGAGCGCGGCCGCTTCTGGATGACCTTCGGCGATGCCTATATCAACCATCTGACCGTGCTGCAGAACGTCGGCATGACCGGGATCGAGCCGATCAATTACCAGGGCAAGGAAATCGTGCCGCTGCAGTTCCTCGCCGCCGTTCTGCCCAAGCCCGAGACGCTGGGACCAACCACCAAGGGCAAGACCAACATCGGCGATATCGCCACCGGCATGGCGCTCGATGGCTCGGGTGAGAAGACCTATTACATTTACAACATCTGCGATCACGAGGACGCGTTCCACGAGACCGGGAACCAGGCGATCAGCTACACCACCGGGGTTCCGGCAATGATCGGTGCGGCGATGATGCTGACCGGGGCTTGGCGCGGTGAGGGCGTGTTCAACATGGAGCAGATGGATCCCGATCCCTACATGGACATGCTGAACACCCAGGGGCTGCCGTGGCAGGTCAAGGAACTGGCCGGGCCGCTGGATTTCTGATGGAAACCAGAGCCGGCGATCCAGGAGCTTTCGCTCACTTCGACCTTAGCCGGGTCGACAGTCCCGCTTTCGTGGTCGATGCCGCGAAGCTGCGGGCCAACCTGGCCGTGTTGGCGGAAATCCGGGACCGCGCCGGGATCAAGGTGCTTGCCGCGCTTAAGGCCTTTTCGATGTGGAAGGTTGCGCCGATTGTAGGCGAATACCTCGACGGGGTGTGCACTTCTGGCCTGTGGGAAGCCTTGCTGGCGAGCGAGCATTACCAAGGTGAGATTGCAACCTATTGTGCCGCCTACAAGGTGGAGGATTTGCCCGAAATCTGCCGGCTCTCGGACCATGTGATCTTCAATTCGCCGGACCAGATTGCGCGCTTCGCACCCGTGATCGAGGCGGCGCGCGCGCGTGGTTACAGCTTCGACATCGGCCTCAGGATCAACCCGCTACACGCCGAGGGCGAAGTGCCGAAGTACGATCCCTGTGCTCCGCATTCGCGCCTTGGTTTCCCGATCGACCAGCTGACCGACGCGCATATGGCGGGCGTCAACGGGCTGCATTTCCACACGCTGTGCGAACAGGATTTCGCGCCACTGGAGCGGACCTGGCAGGCTTTGCTGCCCCGCATCGAGCGGTATCTGCCACAGCTGGAGTGGCTGAACTTCGGTGGCGGGCATCACATTACCCGCGCCGATTATCAGCGCGACGAGCTGGTGTCGTTCCTCAAGGCCGTAAAGGCGCAGACGGGTTGCCAGATCTACCTTGAGCCGGGCGAAGCGGTCGCGCTTGATGCCGGCATCCTGGTCGGCACGGTGCTGGACCGGCAGTGGAATGGCATGCCGGTGGCCATCGTCGACATTTCCGCCACCTGCCACATGCCAGACGTGATTGAGGCGCCTTATCGTCCGGCCATGCTGGGCGAACTGCCGCCGCTCGATAGCGAGACCGACGAAGGCGCGGGCGGGGCAGTGCGGCTGGGCGGGCCGTCCTGCCTTGCGGGTGACGTGATTGGCGATTACCGCTTCGCCAGCGGGCCCGAGATCGGCCAGCGTTTCGCCTTCCTCGATCAGGCGCACTATTCGATGGTCAAGACCACAACCTTCAATGGGGTGCCGCTGCCCTCGATCTGGCTATGGGACAGCGCGACCGACCAGCTCGAGTGCGTTCGCCGCTTTGGCTACGAGGACTTCCGCGATCGGCTTTCCTGAGGCACAGTCTCAGGCATAACCAAAGCTGGAGAGCGCCGTGCCTGACAAGATCCTTGACGCCCAGAGTTCCGATCCGGTGGTCATGGGCTGGATGGAGGGCTTGCCGCCGCCGCCCGAAAAGCGCCTGGCATGGGCGCGGGCCGATCACATGCGCTTCCCGACGCACCGACATGCCTATTCGCACATGCGCGAGTTCCTTCCGACTGCCCGGGTGTCACGCGGGCAGGGGCCGGTATGGGACTTGCCAGTGGCGCTGCGTGACGATCTTGATGTTGTCCGGTTTCAGGCGCTCGATGATGGCCGCACTTTCACCTGGGAGCAGGCACTCAGCGTCAACTTCACCGATGCCGTGCTCGTGTTGCACCGCGGCACGATCGTTTACGAGCGCTACCTTGGTGCGACACGGCGCGATACACCGCATATTGCCTTCTCTGTAACCAAGAGCTTCGTCGGCACGCTGGCCGAGACGCTGGTGCAGGAAGGTCGGCTTGATCCCAAGGCACCTGTCGCTGAGCTGCTGCCGGAGATGGCGGGGAGCGGATTTGCCGATGCAACACTGGCGCAGGTCATGGACATGACCACTGCGCTCGATTTCTCCGAAGAGTACACTGACCCGACCTCCGGTATCGGCGCCATGAGCAATGCTCTCGGCCTCACACCGCGCGCACCTGGCTACTCCGGACCAGGCGACGTCTACGCCTTCCTGCCGACGATCAGCAAGAATGGCACTCATGGTGAGCGCTTCACTTACCGCTCCTGCAATACGGAGGTGCTGGGGTGGATCGTGGCGCGCACCGAAGGCAAGCGACTCGATCAGGTGCTGTCGGAGCGAATCTGGCAGCCGCTGGGCATGGAACAGGATGCCGATTTCCTGATCGATTCGACCGGCATGCCATTTGCAGGAGGCGGCCTTAATCCTGTGCTGCGCGACATGGCCCGCTTTGGCGAGGCGATGCGTTGCGATGGCTACGGCAATGGCGGCCAGGCTATCGCCCGTGAGGTGGTTGCGACGATCAAGGCCGGAGGCTCCAAAGCAGAGTTTGCGCCAGCCGGATATCAGTGGCTGCCGGAAGGATCCTATAAACGGCAGTGGTGGATAATGCCTGGGAATCACGGCGCTTTTTCTGCCCGCGGGATCCATGGTCAGGCCATCTATGTCGATCCGGTTGCCGAGCTGGTGATCGCCCGCTTCGGGTCTCATCCGATCGCCGCCAATGTGGCCTTTGACCCCACTTCGCTGCCGGCTTTCCGCGCGATCGCTGAGCATCTGATGCGGGGTTAAAACGGCCGCATTTTCACTTGCAGTTAAGCCGCGAATCTTTATAGCCCGCCCCCGCTGCCCCAAGGGGACTTCCAATAACCGCAAGGCAGCCTCGTCTTCGTGTTACCTGGCCGGAAGGCCTATTGGGGGTCCCTTGAGTTGCACCAGTATCCTGACGCACTGTCCGTAGTTCGCGCGTTCTCGCCCGACGAGCCGGTCATCCTCAATCGCCCGCATGCTGCAGCGCGCGCCGCAAGCTTCTTTGTCGAGAAGTTTCCGGGCAAATCGCTCTATGCGGTAAAGGCCAACCCTTCGCCGGACCTGCTCAAGGTTCTGTGGCAGGCTGGCGTGACCCATTACGACGTCGCTTCGATCGCCGAGGTGCGGCTGGTCCGCGCCACGCTGCCCGAGGCGGTCTTGTGCTTTATGCACCCGGTCAAGACACCGGCTGCGATCACCGAGGCCTATCTGGTCCACGGTGTGCGGGTGTTCAGCCTCGATTCGCAGGAGGAGCTGGAAAAGATTGTTGCCGCCACCGATGGCGCGACCGACCTTTCCCTCTGCGTCCGCCTGCGCGTTTCGTCGGACTATTCGGAGCTGAGCCTCGCCTCGAAGTTCGGGGTCGATCTGGCTGATGCCGCGCCGCTGCTGCAGGCTGCCCGCCAGGTGGCAGACAGCCTGGGTATCTGCTTCCATGTCGGCAGTCAGGCGATGACGCCGTTCGCCTTTGTCCAGGCCATGGAACGGGTTCGTGCTGCGATTGTCGATGCCTCGGTAACGGTCGACATCATCGATGTCGGTGGCGGTTTCCCGTCGGTCTATCCCGGCATGGAGCCACCGCCGCTTGAAGACTACTTCGGCGTGATCCACCGCGCGGCCGAATCGCTGCCGGTGTCCTATTCGTCCGAATTGTGGTGCGAACCGGGTCGGGCACTCTGTGCGGAATACAATTCGCTGATCGTGCGCGTTGATAAGCGCCGGGGCACCGAACTGTATATCAACGACGGTGCCTATGGCGCGCTTTATGATGCGGCCCATGTCGGCTGGCGTTTTCCGGTCGCTTGCCTGACGGAGGGCCGTGGCGAGACCGAGGAAGGCTTCTCGTTCTACGGACCGACCTGCGACGATGCCGATTTCATGGAAGGGCCGTTTGTCCTCCCTGCCGACATCAAGGCTGGCGATTTCATCGAAATCGGCATGCTGGGTGCTTATGGCGCGGCGATGAAGACCGCCTTCAATGGCTTCGGTCAGGCAACGGCGATCACCGTGACCGACGAACCGATGTCCAGCCTCTATCGCGGCGATCGTGAGGATCCGCGTCAGAGCGACAACGTGGTTAGCCTGCGCTAGGTCAACTGAACGGATGAGCGAAGGGGCGCTTCACGTTAGTGCAGCGCCCCTTTTCGTTGTTGGCCTGCTTGCGCAGTTTAGCGCAGGACGAACCACCACAGCCCGAACAGGACCAGTAGCGCGGCCAGCAGCCACCAGACCCAGCCAAAGCCTGATTCGGGCTCTGCGGTGCCGGGCGCGGTCCCTTGCGGTGATGCCAGTCCAAGCTTGGCGGCAGACGGCGCGGCAGCTTCAGGCACCGAGGCGGGCGCAGATGGCGTCTTGGCCTCAAGGGGCGGAGCGGGGGTTGGTGCTACCTTTGGAGCCGGTTTGGACTTGGCAGCAGCCGTTTTGGTAGGAGTAGCCCTGGTCTTGGCAGCTGGGGCTGGCTTGGCTGTGGCGGGCTTTGTGGCAGCCTTGGCTCCTGGCTTGGCCGGTGCCGCCTTAACTGCCGCCTTGGCTGGAGCAGGTGGGGCCTTGCCCGGCGCTGTTTTTTCCGGGCCTGTGGTTTTGCCGGCAAACAGGTCCAGCTTCCCGAACCTGTCGGCAAGCAGATAATAGACGGTGACACGGTTCTTGGACTTGTCGGCCTTCATCTGCTCGGCCACTGCCGCGATCGCCGCATCGAGGACCGCGTCACCCTCTGTCAGTTGCAGTTTCTTCTTCAGGAAGTTTTTGCGGACCCGATCGGTTTCCGCCTTGTCCGAGAAGGAGACCAGAGCACTGTCGCGATTGCGCAGCGCGATTCCGCAATAGCGCACGATGCCGGCGATAACCGCGTCAGCGGCGCCTGGGGCGTACTTTCTGACATCTGCTGACCAGTCCACTGCCATGGCACTCTCCCCTCAGGGGCTGGCGCATACCAGTGCGGACCGCCCCACACGCATTGTCACCCAGCGCGGCATCTCCGCGCAAGCGGCAGTGTGAAGGCTAAACGATTGCTGTCAATCGCAGATCGGGATCAGGCCGCGAGCTTGAGCTCAAGCCGCTCCCAGATTTCGACCAGGGCGTCAGTCAGGCTGCGCATCATGGCCTCGGTATGGGCCGGTCCGGGCGTGAAGCGCAGACGCTCCGTGCCGCGCGGCACTGTGGGGAAATTGATCGGCTGCACATAGACGCCGTACTCGGCCAGAAGGATGTCGCTGATCTGCTTGGCCCGCACCGGATCGCCCACCATCAGCGGCACGATATGCGTGGTGCCGACCATGACCGGCAGACCGGCATCGGCGAACATTGCTTTCAGCATGGCGGCGGCGGCCTGCTGACCCTCACGCTCTACGCTTGAGGACTTAAGGTGGCGGACGCTTGCGAGGACGCCTGCAACCAGCACCGGGGAAAGCGAGGTCGTGAAGATAAAGCCTGGCGCATAGCTGCGGATCACGTCGATGATCTTGCTGTCTGCGGCAATGTAGCCGCCCATCACACCGAAGGCCTTGCCCAGCGTGCCCTCGATGATGGTGATCCGGCTGGCTGCCTCGTCACGATCGGTAATTCCGCCGCCGCGCGGGCCGTACATGCCCACGGCGTGAACCTCGTCGATGTAGGTGAGTGCATTGTACTTGTCGGCCAGGTCACAAATCGCGTGGATAGGCGCGACATCGCCCTCCATTGAATAAACCGATTCGAAAGCGATCAGCTTGGGGAGCGCTGGATCGGTTTCCGCGAGCAATTCCTCGAGGTGCTCAAGGTCATTGTGGCGGAACACCCGCTTTTCAGCGCCGGAGTTACGAATTCCGGCGATCATGCTGGCATGGTTCAGCTCGTCGGAAAAGATCACGCAGCCCGGTAGGATCTTGGCCAGGGTCGAAAGCGTGGCATCATTCGAGACATAGCCCGAGGTAAACAGCAGTGCGCCTTCCTTGCCGTGGAGATCGGCCAGTTCACGCTCCAACTCAACGTGATAATGTGTGTTTCCGCCGATGTTTCGCGTCCCGCCAGAGCCGGCACCAACATCATGCAATGCCTCTTCCATCGCCGCGATCACTTTGGGGTGTTGGCCCATGGCGAGGTAGTCGTTCGAGCACCAGACAGTAATCGGCTTTGGACCGTTGTGGCCGGCGAAACAGCGGGCGTTGGGATAGGCACCCTTGTTGCGCAAGATATCGATGAACACCCGGTAGCGGCCTTCGCCGTGGAGCCTTTCGATCGCCTGGTCGAAAATGTGTTCGTAGTTCACGAAGGATTCCTGCCGCCTCGATTTCGGCGCCCTCTACCGCAAGCGCCGCACCGGCGCCAGCGCATTAATCGCGAAATTGCGGGTGGACCAGCGCTTTGGTTGCCGGATCGCCAAGCACCCAATCGATATCGTGGCCGGGCAGCAGGATCAATTCCGGTGCCTCAGCATGAAGCGCGCGGATCGTCTTTAGCCAGGCATAGACTTCCCTGCGATTTTCCGGCGCCAGCCAGTCCCCCACCAGTCGTGAGCGGGCCCGAAGTTCCTGCCAGTTCGCTGCGAGTGAGGCGATATCGCCCGCAAACAGCGCTTCCCGTCCGTCGGCCAGGCGGACGTAGATCATCTGCGATCCTGGCGTATGGCTGGGCGCAGGAATCACGACCACGCCCGGCGCTACAGCCTGTGGCTCAGTGCCACTTAGCGTCACCGGCGGCACAGCGCGGCCGCTCCATGGCAAGTCTCGCGCCGGAACGCTGGGTGGCAGTTGACCGGCGTTCAGCCGGGCTGCGCTTGCCAATGGTAGACCGCCCTTGCGTACCAGCGCGCCCATGTGGTCCGGGTGCTCATGGGTGATCAGGATCAACCCGGCTTCGCTGAGGGCGCGATCAACCCGTGCTTGGGCTTCGGCCTGAAAGCCGTCCATGCCCATCGCTGCGGCATCGACTGCGGTAATGCCGCTGTCGATCACGACCGGCTTGCCGCCCGCAACGGGCAATCGCCACGCGATCACGGCAATGTGCGCGCGTTTGAGACCGTCTCCCGCCGCGAACAGATTGCGCGGCAAGAGTCGCCCGGCGACCTGTTCCATCTCGATCGCGCTTGGTGCGGTACCCGGAATCGAGCCGGCAAGTTCGCGCAGCTGGGCAATGCTAACCGGCTTGGCTTCGATCTTGCCCGGCCGGTTGTCCATCAGCAGCCAGTACCAGGGCAGCCCGATCAACAGGATCAGCACTAGCAATGCGATGTTGATCTTACGGCGCATTAGAAGAGCTCTCCCCATTCCAAGCCGTAGTGTGCCAGTGCCGGGGTTACCTCGGCAAGCCCCGGGTTGTGGCGCGTGAACAGGGCGAAATCGCATTTGTCGCGCAGAAATGGCTGGCCTTCGGTGAGCCGTGCGATCCGTCGGGCAATTCCGCCTGCGCCGTGCACAAAGGTCACGCCGGTGCCAAAGGCTACGGCAAGCTCGTGTTCCACCAATGGGAAGTGGGTACAGGCCAGTACCACGGTATCGATTTCGGCGCCGCCAGTCTGATCGCGCAGGCTGGCGGCGGCGCGAGCGTAGATTGCAGGATCAACCGTTTCGCCCCGCAACTTCGCTTCAGCCGCATCGACCAGTTCCGGCGCAGCTGCGCGAAGCATGGTCTTGCCCTGGGCAAATTCCGCCTCCAGCCGATCAACATAGGGCTGGCGGATCGTAGCCGCCGTCCCCAGTAGGCCGATGATGCCCGTGCGGGTCTGTTCGGCCGCGGGCTTGATTGCAGGTACCGTCCCTACAATCGGCACATTCAGCACGTCGCGCACCATGCCGAGGGCAATGGTCGAGGCGGTGTTGCAGGCGATACAGATCAAGCGCGGGCGATAGCGTTCCGCCATGCGGCCCAGCAGCCCGCAAACGCGCGCGGCGACCTCAGCCTCGCTCTTTGTGCCGTAAGGCAGGCCGCCGTTGTCAGCGGCATAAATGACCGGTGCAGCCGGCAGCAGCTCGCGAACTTCGGCGAGGACGGACAGCCCGCCGACCCCCGAATCAAAAAACAAAAGCGGTGCCGCCGCATCCATTTTCGTTCCATCCCCGCATTGCACGCTTGTCGTGCAGCCCGCCTTGTAGCTACCAGTAGCATCCAAAGGGAAGGGACTGCTGATGGACTCCGTTTTAGCGCTTGGTCTCGGATACTTGCTGGGCTCGATCCCGTTTGGTCTGATCCTTACCAGCCTGACCGGGGCGGGAGATCTGCGCAGCATCGGTTCGGGCAATATCGGCGCCACTAATGTGCTGCGCACCGGCCGCAAGGGCATTGCCGCCGCAACGCTGCTGCTAGATCTGGCCAAGGCGTTGGCCGCAGTGCTGATCGCGCGAGAAGTCTGGTCCGGGGCAGAACCGTTTGCCGCACTCGGCGCGATCCTGGGTCATTGCTTTCCAGTCTGGCTGAAATTCAAGGGTGGGAAGGGCGTGGCCTCGATGATGGGGGCGGCGCTCGGTCTCGCCTGGCCGATCGGACTGGCCTACGCCGTCACCTGGCTGGGCATGCTTGCTGTTACCCGCATATCCTCATTGGCCGGTCTGACCGCCGCGCTGGCCGCACCTCTGGCGGCCTGGTGGCTGGGTTATACGAGTTACGTGCCCGTGCTGGGCGCAATTGCCGTGCTCGTGTTTGTGCTGCACCGGGCCAATATCGGCCGCTTGCTGGCCGGGACCGAACCGAAGGTCGGAAGCAAAGGCTGATGAACGACCTTTCGCAGCAGGAAGCCTTTGCGCGGATCCGGCTGCTGCGATCACCCAATGTCGGGCCAGTGTCCTATCGCCAGTTGCTTGTGCGCTTTGGGACGGCCTCCGCCGCGCTGGACGCGCTGCCTGATCTGGTGCGCAAGAATGGCAGCGCCAGCTACCGTATCGCCAGCGAGGACCGCGTTTCCCAAGAGGTTCAGGCCGTGCGTGCCGCCGATGCCCGCTACCTGTTCCACGACAGCCCCGACTATCCTGCCCTGTTGGCCGAACTGGACAGCGCGCCGCCGGTCCTGACCGTCCGGGGTGATATGACCTTCGCAGCGCGACCTTGCGTTGCGATTGTCGGGGCCCGCAATGCCTCCGCCGCAGCAGTTAAGTTGGCGCGGATGTTCGGCGGGGAATTGGCTGAGGCCGGTTTTGTGGTGGTGTCCGGCTTGGCGCGCGGGATTGACGCTGCGGCGCATCAGGCCAGCCTGGCTGGTGGAACGATCGGCGTGATCGCCAGTGGGATCGACCTGGCCTATCCGCCGGAACATGCTCCTTTGCAGCAGGCCATTGCCGAACAGGGGCTGCTGATGGCCGAACAGCCACCGGGCATCGAACCGCTCGCCCGGCACTTCCCGTCGCGCAATCGGATCATTGCGGGGCTCGCTGCGGGCACGCTGGTGGTCGAAGCTGCGCCAAAGTCCGGATCGTTGATCACGGCGCGGCTTGCGGCGGAGGCTGGGCGCGAAGTGATGGCCGTACCCGGTTCCCCGCTCGACAGCCGTTCGCAGGGTTGCAACCAGCTGATCCGGGATGGGGCCACGCTTGTGCAGTCGGCCGCGGATGTGATCGAGCTCCTTACCGGGTTTGATGGCAAGCCGCGATCGGTGTTGCAGGAGGCCCCTGCCGACTGGAGCAGTGCAACAGAGGACACGGCAGAGCCGGCCGATATCGGGGCCATGCTGACCACTGCGCCGGTGTCGGTGGATGAACTGGTTCGGCAGAGCGGTTCGACTGCTGGAGCAATCCAGCTCGCTCTGCTGGAGTTGGAGCTGGCCGGTTGTCTGGTGCGTCATGCGGGCGGCCGGGTCAGTCTGACAGGCTAAGCGCCATCATCGCTCATCTGCGGTTCATCGATGGAGCGGCACGGTTCGTCGTCGATAGGGGCGAAGGATGGAGGAAGCGATGCGCAACCCGCTGCATGAAGGTCTTTCGCTGATCGCCATGGTCAGCCTGCTGATTCAGGGTCCGACGGCGGTTGCTGCGCCAAAGGCCGTGGCAGGCCAGGCTGGCCAACAGGGGCTGTGCCGCACGCCCGATCCCTTGCCGTGGCTCGGCCAGGAAATCTTCAAGGGTCAGGTCACCGCGTTTGATTCGCCGATGCGCAAAGGTGCCGCACGCGATGTCGCAACGCCGGTCACTGTCATGGCTTCGCCGCCATTGCCGGTACCACCACCACCGCCGCCAGCTGGCGACGCGCCCAGTGCCGATACGGCATATGTCGGACCAGCTCCGGACATCGTTGCGCCTGCCGCTCCCGTCGCTGTCACAGACGGCCGGGTGGTTGAGGCCGAACGCTCCGCCTCGGTCATGCCGCTCCCCAGGCCCTATCCCCCGCGTCCGCAGCCGCAGGCAGGTCTGCTCACTGCTGGCGAGCACGACGATTTGCTCAACCCCGAGCTCTATGCCGATTATGTCCGGCGCTCGAACCTGGGTCAGGCGATCCAGGATCTGCCGCGGCTCGATACCGATCGTGTGCTTACCGTGACGGTGAAGGACCGGGCTGGCAGGCCGGTACCCTTCGCGCCAGTCGAATTGTTCTGTGCTGACGGCGGCAAGCTTGAGTTCAAAACGACGGCCGATGGCACGGTGACGTTCTTCCCGGATCTTGACCGGCTCGGCCGCGAGGTGCGCATCCGCACATCAGGCGAAGAGCTGCGTCCGGTCACGATTGCCCGGAGCCGTGGCGGGCAGCGGGTCGACTTCACGGTCGATCGCGCCGCCGCTGCTCCGCGCAAGCTGGACCTGGTGCTGACGATCGACACAACCGGCTCGATGGGAGATGAAATTCGCTTCCTACAGGCCGAGCTGAGGGCAATTGTCGATGCCCTGCGGGCGCGTCACCGGCAGCTCGATCTCAGGGTGGGGTTTGTTTTCTACCGCGACAAGGGGGACGACTACGTTACCACAACCATCCCGCTGAGCCGCGACATCAATGCCGCACAAGCCGAACTGCGTCAGCGCTGGGCCGGTGGCGGGGGAGACTATCCGGAAGCTATGGACCAGGCGCTGATCCGGTCCGCGCGGCTAGATTGGCGGCCTGATGCGGTCAAGACCATGCTGCTGGTGGCCGATGCTCCGCCGCACGATGACAAGTTTAGCAGGACCTGGCAGGCCGCCGAGCACCTGCGCGCGAACAGAGTACACATCGTTCCGGTCGCCGCTTCCGGCGTCGCGGACAAGGCCGAATACGTAATGCGGGCCATGGCCGCTGCTACCCAGTCGCGCTATACCTTCCTCACCGACGATAGCGGGATCGGCAATCCGCACGCGCCGCCGGCCATCGATTGCTACCTGGTAACGCGGCTCGATGTCCTGCTGCGCCGGGTGATCGACAGCCAGCTGTCCGGGCGGCGGATCGAGCCTGATCGGAGCGAAGTGATCCGCGAGGTTGGTCAGTATGACAAGGGCCGGTGCGTGATACCGCCGGACTTTGGCCAGCAGCAGTAGCCGTAACGATTGGCTGCCTTGCTCGGGACTGTGGGGAAGAGAACCATGATCGACAACGTCTTCGCACGCCGGATGTTTCGCTGGGCTGCGATCTATGGCGTGATCGTGCTGCTGCCGCTCTACCTCACGCCGTTGCCGCCCTTTGGCGCTGAGACCTTCCTTGGCTTTGTCGGGCTGGCATTGGTGTTCCAGGCATTGTTCTGGATCATTGGGGGCGACCCGGCACACTACCGTGCCTTGATGCCGGTGGCCGTGGCGGAAAAGCTGGTGTTCGGCCTGCCCGCGTTGGCTCTGTTCGTTCAGGGATATCCGGTCCCGCCACCAGTTGCCGTCTTCGCTGCGATCAATGTGGCATTGGGGTTTGGCTTCTGGATGGCCTGGCGCAGGACATCTCCCGCGCCCTCTTGACCAAGGGCCATGATGGTCCCCACCCTCGCGCGTACGTATACGCGTAAGGATTGCTCGACATCATCATGCAACTTGTCATCGTTGAATCCCCGGCCAAGGCCAAGACCATCGAGAAGTACCTGGGCAAGGGCTTTACCGTCCTTGCGTCCTATGGCCACATTCGCGACCTCCCGCCCAAGGACGGTTCGGTTCGTCCGGACGAGGACTTCGCGATGGATTGGGAGCTGTATGGCGACAAGACGGCCCGGGTGAAGGCGATCACCGATGCGGCCAAACAGGCCGACCGCCTGATCCTCGCCACTGACCCCGACCGCGAGGGCGAGGCGATTTCGTGGCACGTTCAGGAATTGCTGGCCAAGCGCAAGGCGCTGCCCAAGGACGTGCAGCGGGTCACGTTCAACGCCATCACCAAGGACGCGGTGACCACGGCGATGCAGCAGCCGCGTGCGCTCGATCAAGACCTGATCGATGCCTACCTCGCTCGCCGTGCGCTTGATTACCTGTTTGGTTTCACCTTGTCTCCGGTCCTCTGGCGCAAGCTGCCGGGAGCCAAGAGCGCCGGCCGCGTCCAGTCTGTTGCCCTGCGCCTGATCTGCGAGCGCGAGCACGAGATCGAACTGTTCAAGCCCCAGGAATATTGGTCGGTTGTCGCCACCCTTGAGCATAAGGGCAGCGAATTCGCTGCCCGCCTGGTCAAGTTCGACGGGGCCAAGCTCGACAAGCTGAGCCTGGGTGACAAGGGTACGGCAGAGCGCGCCAAGGCAACGGTAGAAGCGGCAGCCTTCCGGGTTGAGGAAGTTGAAACGCGGCCCACCCGGCGCAATCCCTATCCGCCGTTCACCACCTCGACCTTGCAGATGGAGGCGGCGCGCAAGCTTGGTTTTTCCGCCAGCCACACCATGCGGGTGGCGCAGACGCTCTATGAAGCGGGTGCGATCACCTACATGCGGACCGACGGTGTGCAGATGGATCCGAGCGCAATCTCGGCGGCACGAGTGGCCATCTCGGACCGCTATTCAGGGCATTACCTGCCGGAAAAGCCGCGGCATTACGAGACCAAGGCCAAGAACGCCCAGGAAGCTCACGAAGCAATCCGTCCAACCGATTTCAGCCGGGACCGGTTTGGCTCTGGTGACGAAGCGCGGCTCTATGAGCTGGTCTGGAAGCGTGCGATTGCCAGCCAGATGGCTAGTGCGAACATTGAACGCACCAGCGTGACCTTGCGTGATGGCACCGGCAAGCACGAGCTCCGGGCCACCGGGCAAGTGGTCAAGTTCCCGGGGTTCCTGGCGGTCTATGACGAGACACTCGACCAAAAGCCGAGCGAGGACGAGGATGAGAGCGGCCTGCTGCCGGCGATGGTTCAGGGCGACATGCCGGCCAAGCGCAGGGTCGAGGCGGACCAGCACTTCACCCAGCCGCCGCCGCGTTATTCGGAAGCGACGCTGGTCAAGCGGCTGGAAGAACTCGGTATCGGCCGCCCTTCGACCTATGCCGCCACGATCCAGGTGCTGAAGGATCGAAACTATGTCCGTACTGAGAAAAACCGTTTTTTTGCAGAGGAATCCGGCCGACTTCTGACAGCGTTTCTTGAGCGATTCTTCCCCCGCTATGTCGCTTACGATTTTACTGCCGGGATGGAGGACGAACTTGACGTTGTTTCAGACGGGCGGGAAAACTGGAAAGCGCTGCTCGCCAAGTTCTGGAAGGACTTCAAGCCCAAGTCCGATGAGGTGATGGGCCAGAAACCATCGGAGGTCACCGAGGCGCTTGACGAATACCTCTCCGATTACCTGTTTCCTGCCACACAAGACGGCTGCGATCCGCGTGCGTGCCCGCTGTGCCAGAGCGAGGGCCGCAGCGGCGGACGCCTCGCCCTGCGTGGTGGCCGGTTCGGGGCCTTCGTGGCCTGCGCCAACTATCCCGAGTGCAAGTTCACCCGCAAGTTCGCCCAGCCCGGCGGCGCATCCGCCGGGGCCGAGGGTGAGATCGGCAAGCATCCTGAAACCGGTGAGGCAATCACGCGTAAGGCCGGCCGGTTCGGGCCCTATATCGAGGTGGGCAGCGGCAAGGAGGCGAAGCGCAGCTCAATCCCCAAGGACATCGGCGAGCTCGACCTGGACTGGGCAGTCAAGCTGCTGAGCTTGCCGCGAACCATTGGCAATCACCCCGAGAGCGGAGAGCCTATCACGGCCAGCCTGGGGCGCTACGGCCCTTACCTTGCGCATCAGGGCAAGTACGCCAAGCTGCGCTCCACCGCCGAGATCTTCGAAACCGGCATGAACAGTGCCGTAGCCAAGCTGGCCGAGGCGGCGAACGGCGGGGGCAGGGGAGCCCGCACCGCAGCCGAGCCGCTCAAGACTTTCGGCCCGCACCCGGACTCGGGCGGCGAGATGAAGCTGATGGCCGGGCGCTATGGCCCTTACGTTACGGACGGCACCACCAATGCCACCCTGCCGCGTAATCAGCCGCCCGAAGACCTGACCGCCGAACAGGCCGCCACGCTCATCACCGAAAAGGCAGCAAAGGGTCCGGCGAAGAAGGGCAGCCGCAAGAAGGCACCAGCCAAGAAAAAGGCGCCTGCAAAGAAGGCTGCAGCGAAGAAAGCCGCAAGCTGACCCGCAAGGGTCAGCTCAGCGCCCAGTCGGCGGCGATCCGGCCTACCTCGGCGAGCACGGCCTGGTGCCGGTCCTCGATCTGATCCGTGTATTCACCCGCATCGTAATAAGCGGAGATTATGATTGGGGCTCGACCCGGGGGATAGGCAATGGCCACATCATTGCACTTGTTGGTGATCCCTGCATCGCGGCCGGTACCGGTTTTGTTGCCGACTTTCCATCCGGCCGGGAGGCCAGCGCGCAGTCGCTTCGGTCCAGTCTTCGTATCGTACATCCACTGCAACAGCCGATCGCGCGATGCGACTGACAAGAGATTCCCGGTGGTGATTCGTGCTACCAGCTCGGCCATGGCGCGGGGCGATGTCGTATCGCGCAGATCGGCTGACAGGACCATGCCGAGCATCGGTTCATAGCGGTCAAGCCGCGTCACCGGATCGCCCATTTCGCGGAACTTTGCAGTGACGGCGGCTGGTCCACCGAGCCGGCGGACCAGCAGATTGGCCGCGCCGCCATCGCTCAATTGCTGCGCGGCCTGGGCCAGTTCAATAATGGGCAATCCACCTTTTCCAACGTTTGGACCGGTGACTGGTGCCCATTCGAGCAGGTCAGCCTTGGTGTAGGGCAGAACCTCGGCCAGATTTAGCCGACCAGCGTCAGCCTCACGCAGACAGGCCGCGACCATGGGCAACTTGAAAGTGGAGCAGAAGGCGAAACGCTCGTCGAGGCGGTGTCCGCTTAGTTCGCCGGTGGCCGTATCCAGCAAGCAGACGCCCAGCCGCGCCTGACCGGTTTCGAGCGCAGCGATGCGGCTTGTCATATCGGGACGGCGCGGGCGCGCGGCCATGGCTATAGAGCCGACACCGCTCATAGTGAAGGTTGTTAGGGCCACCGATCCGGCCAGTACCGCACGTCGGTTGATCATTTGCAGTCTCCTTGTGGAGGTGATGGTGGGTTCAAAGTGCGTTGCGGACAAACGATATCAATTCACTTGATCCATAAGTTATTATAATGATTAGCAATGGAGCGATCACAACTACCACTTAATGCCTTGCGCGCTTTCGAGGCGGCGGCCCGCCATCTCAGCCTGACCCGCGCTGCGGAGGAACTGTGTGTCAGTCAGGCCGCGCTCAGCCATCAGATCAAGGCGCTGGAAGCGCGGCTGGGCGTGATCTTGTTCCGGCGGTTGCCGCGCGGCGTGGCACTGACGGACGAGGGGGCGGCGCTGGTCCCGATCCTGCGCGATTCGTTTGACCGGATCGGCGCTACGCTTGACCTGTTCGACGGTGGGCAGATGCGCGAGGTCGTGACGCTGGGGGTTGTCGCCAGCTTTGCAACCGGTTGGTTGCTGCCCCGATTGAACGCGTTCCGTTTGGCGCACCCCGAGGTTGATCTCAGAATCCTGACCAACAACAACCGTGCGGACCTTGCTGGAGAGGGTTTGAACCTTGCAATCCGGTTCGGTGACGGGGCGTGGCACGGGGAGGCCGCCGTGCCGATCATGGCTGCTCCGCTCGCGCCAATGTGTTCGCCAGCCCTTGCAACGGGTCTCCACATGCCAGCCGATCTGGCGACAGTTTATCTGCTGCGCTCTTATCGCAGTGATGAGTGGCCCGCCTGGTTTGCGGTTGTTGGACAGGCCTGTCCGCGGATCGTCGGACCGATCTTCGATAGCTCGCTGGCGATAGCCCGCGCAGCCATGGGCGGATCCGGGGTTGGCTTACTTCCGATAGCCCTGTTCGAGGCGGAAATCGCGAGCGAAAGGCTTGTCTTACCTTTTGCCCAGGCGATCGACGTTGGGCAGTACTGGCTGACCCGTTTGCACAGTCGCGCCGAAACAGCCGGAATGGTGGCCGTACGCAACTGGTTGGTTGCCGCAGCCCGTGAACCGGGATGACCTGTGTGTTTGTTATCGCATCGGTGCGCATTCGGGATTCGGAAACTATTGTTGGATAGGTCTTGATCCAGAGCGCTCCGGAGGGAAGCACCGTGATCGAAATCGAAGTCCAGAACGAAACCAACCAGAGCCAGTCGCGCTTGCGCTTTGCGTCGGTCCCGCGGATCGGCGAAGGCGTGCGGTTGCAGGATGCCGCCGGGTTCTGGGCCTCGTTCGATGTCCTCGATGTGTGGTACCAGAAGGCAGAGTACGGCGAGGTATGGGTGCCTTACATCCATGTCCGCCGCACGGCCGGCGAAGCCGGAGGCGATCTCTCCGGCCAGGGTGGGGAGGTCGTGCCATTCGCGATCTGATCAAGCGCACCGCCATGCCGGTCCAGCCGCTCGAGATGGGCCGGGCGGCCATTCCGCCGGCCGAGCCGCCCCAGGCTGTCACTCCGCCGCCGGTTGAGCCTCAGCCTGTGGCCGCACCCCAGGTTCCGCCGCGTCCGCGACAATGCCTGATCGTTGACGATTCCCGCGTGGTCCGAAAGGTTTCGCGTAGCATTGTCGAAAAGCTGGGTTACCAGGTGATCGAGGCCGAGAATGGCGAGGAAGCTCTGGCTCGCTGCAAGCTGGCTATGCCTGATCTGGTGCTGGTCGATTGGGATATGCCGGTGATGACCGGGATTGAATTCGTCACTGCGCTGCGGGCGTCACCCGGCAATGAGCGAGCCCGGGTGGTGTTCTGCACCAGCAAGAATGGCGCTCATGATATTCACCGCGGGATCGGGGCCGGGGCCAACGAGTATGTCACCAAGCCGTTCAACGAGGTCTCATTGACTGCCAAGTTGCAGGCGATCGGCGCAGTCTGACGCTGTGGCAAGTCTCCACGCTTGGCTCCTGGTTCTGATCCGCTAGGATCGGTCCATGGCCGAAAACTTCACTAAGCACCGCCAGCCCTGGAAAAGCGACGAGGTCGCGAAACTCCGCACTCTTGCCGGCAAGGGCAAGGGCCTGAAGGAAATCGCCAAGGCGCTTAATCGTAGCGAGGAATCCACGAAGGAACGCGCTAAGCTCGATGGGATTGGAATTGCCAAGCTGCGGTAAGTGCCGCAATCAGCTGATTTTTCGGAAAGCCAGCATCTCTGCAATCTGGCGGCTTGATCCCTCGTGAAAGCCGGCTTCTTCCTGCCATTCCTTCGGATTACGAAAGGTGCCGAACAGGATGTCGAAGATCGGCAGGTCGCCGTAGTTGTAAGCGTGCAAACCCCGCTGGTGATGTACCGAATGGCTTTCCGGCCGCTGCAGGAAATAGCCAACCCATTGCGGCGTGCGTATGTTCAGGTGCTGGAAGATGGGCGGGAAGGTGCCGATCACGTTGATGATCAAGGCCGCTTCCGCTGAAACGCCGAACAGCCAGACCAGGGCCAGCGAGCCCAGCAAGGCCCAACCCGCGGAATCGAGCGGATGGAACCAGAATGCACCCCATACATCGACGCGCTCGGCGCTGTGATGCAGCTGGTGGGTGTGGCGCCACAGCCAGTCGGAGGCGTGCATCGTGCGATGCCACCAGTAGACGCCAAGTTCATAGATCAGGAAGCCGCCCACCACTTGCAGCCACAGCGGCAACTGGTCGGCCGGGATAACGCGGTACTGGCCCAGCAGGCTGTCCCACAGCAGCGGGGCATAGGTCAGGATCGCAAAGTAGCTGAGCATGGCAATCGTGCCGAGCAGCCGCCAATGCGGGACCGCTGCCAGCCGGTGCCCCCGGCCGAAGTGATCAAGCAGCGCGAGCAAGGCGAACATGCTCAAGGCGATATAGTGATAAGTGTTCACCGCCAGTCTCCCTCCAGAAACTGCGACCCGGCGGAGAGCAGGCTAAGTCAGATTTGGCTGGCCGGCAAATGCCTTTGCTACTTCACCCATTCCAGGCCCAGTTCCTCGTAGATTTCCCGGTCATCGCCCCACTTGTCGTCAACTTTGACGTGGAGGAACAGGTGGACCTTGCAGCCTAGCAGTTCGCTCAGTTCCTTGCGTGCGGCCTCGCCGATCGCCTTTAACTTGCTGCCGCCCTTGCCAAGGACGATGCCCTTCTGGCTGTCCTTTGCGATCACGATCTGCTGGTGGATCTCGACCGAACCGTCTGGCCGGGTAGCATAGCTTTCGGGCCGGACCGTGCTGTCATAGGGCAGCTCGTCGTGCAGTTGGCGGTAGAGCTGCTCGCGGGTGATTTCGCAGGCCAGCAGGCGTTCGCTGGCGTCAGACACCTGATCCTCGGGATAATGCCAGGGACCTTCGGGCATCAATTCTGCGAGGCGGGCCTTGAGTTCGGGCACGCCATCGCCGGTCAGGGCGGAAATGAAGAACACTTCCTCGAACTGGCCTTCGCCGGCGAGCGCCTGGGCTGTGACCAGCAGCGGTTCTTTCGCCACTTCATCAACCTTGTTCAATACCAGGATCTTTCGTTCCGGCCGGCCTTCCAGGCTGCTCAGGATCGGCGCGAGGTAATCGAGCTTTTTCTTGCGGCCATCGACCACCAGCAGGATCGCATCGGCCTCCGCGGCGCCTTCCCAGGCGGCATTGACCATGGCCCGGTCCAGCCGGCGGCGCGGTTCGAACAGGCCAGGCGTATCGGCCAGGATGATCTGCACCGGTCCTTCCAGCGCGATTCCCATCAGCCGCGCGCGGGTGGTCTGCGCCTTGGCGGAAACGATTGCCACCTTCTGTCCGACCAGAGCATTGACCAGGGTGGATTTGCCCGCATTGGGCGCGCCAAGCACAGCGACGAGGCCGCAGCGGGGTTCTGAATTGTCAGTCATTGGCAAGACCCATAGCGGACTAGCCGTGCCTTGTCGAAGGGCGGGCGGCGGGGTTACCCAAACCGCCGCATGAACGCCTCTGCAGCCAGAGTCTCGGCGTCCTGCTTACTGCCAGCGGTCGCCTCCACCTCGCCAATGCCGTGGATTGCGACGGACACCGTGAAGCGTGCCGCGTGGTCCGGGCCTGAGCGTTCGACCAGCCGATATTCGGGCATACGTCGGCGATTGCCCGCCGCCCATTCCTGCAACGCAGATTTGGGGTGCTTGGCCTGGCCAGTCTTTCCGGCCATGGCATCGGCCCACAGGCGGCGCACCATGACGCGGGTATCCTCGAACCCGTGGGTGACAAAGCTGGCGCCGATCAAGGCCTCCATCACGTCACCCAGAATATTGTCGCTGTTCGCCCCGCCATCGTCGCGGGCCTGCTTGCCGAGACGGATATGATCGCCAAGGCCAATGGCGCGGGCCATGCGCGCGCAGGTCGCCCGCGAAACCAGCGCGTTGAGCCGTTGGGACAGCCGGCCTTCATCTCCGCTTTCGAGTGCATGGAGCCATTCGGCAATGATCAGCCCCAGCACCCGGTCACCGAGAAATTCGAGGCGCTGGTAATCTCTTGCCGCACCCGTCGAGCCGTGGGTCAGCGCTTCCAGCCAGAGTGCTTCGTCCACTGGCGGTCGGCCCGCCAGCGCTGTCAGGAAAGATTGGGTTTCAACACCGAGCACGGCGCGCTCAGAAGGTTCCGCCGATGCGATTCCAGCGGGCGGCGGTCAACCAGGTCCACGGCAGGAGCCACTGGGCGCTGCCGTCGGTCGACCACATCATCACCGTGGCCCGGGCAACCAGGTTGTCCATCGGCACCAGGCCGATGCCGCGACCGGGTTCCGCTGGGAAGCGGCTGTCTTCTGAATTGTCGCGGTTGTCGCCCATCAGGAACAGCTGGCCCTCCGGCACTACGACAGCCTCGGTCGTGTCCTTCTCACGCGGGCCAAGATCAAGCACTTCATAACTGCGGCCGCCGGGGAGGGTTTCGCGGTACCGAGGGTAGCGGCAGACATCTTCGCCGGCAGCATTCTTTGCGGCGAACTGGACCGAATAGCAGCGGGTGTTGGGGCTGACCGCAATCTCGAAATCGGCGAGCCGCTGCTTTGGCACAGGCTGGCCATTGAGATGCAGCACGCCATCAATCATCTGCACGGTATCGCCGGGCAAGCCGATCACCCGCTTGATGTAGTCCAGCTCTTGGAGTGGAGGCTGTTTGAAGATCACCACATCGCCGCGCTCCGGCGGGCTGGCCAGAACGCGGCTTTCAGGCAGCAGCGGCAGGCTGAAGGGCAGCGAATGGCGTGAAAAGCCATAGGGCCACTTGGCTGCCAGCAGGTAATCGCCGTTGATCAGGCGCGGCAGCATCGACTCGCTCGGGATGTTGAACGGGGAGAAGATGAAACTCCGGAACACCGTGACGATCACAACCAGCTTGAGCAGGAAAACCAGGAAGCTCTCCTCCTGCTTGGCCGGTTTGGCGGGCGCTGCGGGCGATGCGGTGGCGGGTTCAGTCATCGACTTGTCCATCGGAGGGCAATCCTCGCGCGTCAAGGGGTATGGTGTGTTATAGAAACCGGGCAGCGTCCCCGGCAATACGCGGTATGCGAACACGATTTTAACGCCTTGGCCCGCGGGCGATCCGCAGGCATTAGGGCCGCGATCCGATCGGAGCATTGATTTAAAATGAGCGACGCTGTGAGTTCCGCCTGGCAATC
>JBIIDJ010000172.1:0-2863 GCA_044238415.1 Novosphingobium sp. | reverse complement strand
CACGCTGCGCATCCGCTCGGTCGCTGCGACTACGCGGGCCAAGGCCTCTCGGGCGGCGTCGAGCAGCGCCTGTTGGGTCAGCAAGTCGTCGATTGCATAGGCCGTCAGACACAATTCCGGAAAGACCACCAGGTCCACCCCTTCCGCTTCGGCCTTGGCAGCGAGGTCTAGCACGGCGGCCGCATTGGCCAGCGGATCGGCTACGAACACCGATGGCGTGGCCGCGGCAAGCCGGACGAATCCGTGCCGGTGGATCGAGTGGAAGGGAAGAAGGGCGCTCACCCGCGCAATCTAGATAGTCGCAAGCCAAGAGTCGACCTTGGCGAAATGTTCGCTCCAGGACGGGGTCTGGAATTGCGACATCTGGCCGGCCTGGCGGATCCTGTCGGGATCGTCGCCGCAGTATCGGTTGATGGCACCATGCCACGCTTCGGTATCCGCGGGATCGAGATACAAGGGGATAGTACCGGCGATCTCCCGGAACACCGGCAGGTCGCTGGCGATAACCGGCAGGCCGCATTGGAGCGCCTCGATCACAGGAATGCCAAACCCCTCGATGTGGCTTGGCATCAAGAGCGCGCGCGCACCTGCGAGCCAGGCTTGCATGGTGGCATCGTCGCACCGGCCGAGTTCGTGGACATGGCCCTTCAACCGGCCGGGCCGATCAAGAATCTTGAAAACATCGTCAGCTTCCCAGCCGCGCTGGCCGATCAGAACCAGATCAGGCGCGCTTCTGCCGAGGTCACTCACCAGTTTCTGCCAAACCTTCAGCAACAGCAGGTGATTCTTGCGCCCTTCGATAGTGCCCAGCGTCACGAAGTAAGGGCGCTTGGGCAGGGTCGCCGTCGTGTTTCCAGCTTGATGCGGGTCGGATCCCAGCCAGGCCACCTGCGTGCGTGGCAGGGCCCGCTTCTCGCCCGCTGCGAAATCCGCCAGGGCATCTTCCGTTGCTGCTGAATTGAGGATGACCCCCGCAGCCGCGTCCAACACGAGGCGCATGCGCCGGCGGTGCTTGAGTGCTTCTCCAGGGCGGCAGAACTGCGGATGGCTGATCGGTATCAGGTCATGCACGAGAAAGACTGGGCGCCAATGTTGGCTGGCCAGCCAGGGCTTAAGGCCCGGCGCATCAAGCCCGGTGTGGCCGATGTTGAGGTAAATCCAGCCACGGGTCGAATGGCGTGGCCCGCGTGACAATGCCGCTGCTGCCAGCAGGGCGGTCAACCGCGACCGAAAGCCAGCACCGCCCTTGCGCAACAGCGCAAACAGCTCTGTGCTGCGCCGCTCGTTCAGAATCAGGCGCGTTTTGCCCCGCTGGATGACGGCAAGCGCCCGGTGCTCATAGTGATCGAGGTAAGCAAGGCACACCCGGTCGATGCCGGTTGGCAGACGACCAGACCAAACGCGCCAGACCAGTCGCGTAACGTCAAGCAGTAGATCCCGCGTTGCCATTGACCAGGTGTTGCTCTAAAGCGCGATTAGCTCGCCGCCCGCAACATGCGGACTGGCTCTGCTTGACGTTGCGGCGGTGTATCCTCGGCCAGGAGCCGGGCGACACTGTTGCTAACGAGAATAGCTGTTGCCGATTTGCTGGCAAGGCCGCCTCGCACCAGGCAGCGCTGATGCAGCACCCGCTTGAATGCGCTCCACAGCCCCATGTCGGGGGCCTCGGGCCGCGTCCAGAACGCGTCGAGACCGCTGCCATGAGTGATTCCCTTAACATCATAGACTGCATCGCCGAGCACCGCGACCGGCGTTCCAGCCTCAAGCGCCAGGGTTCCTGACGTGCTATTGACGCAGACCATCCCACGCGCCGCGGCAGACAGTTCCTCAAGATCGCCACCGTCAATGTGGATCAATCGCCCCTGGATGCCCAGCGCCTGTGCCTTGCGCCGCAGCATTCCGCGCCAATGGGTGAAGCTGCAGTCGAGCGGATGCTCCTTGACCACCAGCACTGCCTCTTGCGGCGCGAAGCGTGCAAAGCTCTCCAGTACGTAGTCCACCGCAACCCGCATTGTGCCGAAAGGTGAATGGTGCCGAATCTGGTAATCGCCGCTGAGCTGCAGCGGAAACAGGAAGAACTTGCGGTCAGCGATAGCCGCCAGAGCTTCGTCGGCCTGGCGCCGACGCAGCGGCGCGGCCAGCAGCCGCCAGCCCCAACCCGCCCATTCGACGAAAATCGAACCCTCGCGATGCGAGCCATAGAACGGGAACAACAGGCAGCGCATGCTGGTGTGGGCGTAATGCCAGAAAGAGTCGCGGGCGCGCCGGCCGAAGCTGGCGGTGATCGGCGGAAGCTTCGGCACCGGGGGGAGGGCGGCGGCCTCGGCCAGCAGCTTGGCTGGATCGCGCTCCAGTGCGGAATGTCCGTTCACCCCGTCGCGTTCCAGCGTCATCCAGTCGGGCCGAATGTACCCTTCTTCAAAAACGTGAATATGGACGCCGCGGAGCTGCGCCATCCTCAGCGCAATCTGGTGCATTGGCCGGCAATCGCCAAACAGCACCAGATCGGTGATCATCCGGGCCCGCAGGAAACGGTCAAGAAACATTGGCCAGCCGTTGCGTCTGCCGCGATAATTGGTGGCGGGGCCGTGCCAGTCGTAATGATCGCCACCAGACAGGTTTATGCGGTGCACGCCGCAGCCCTCCAGTGCCAAGGCTTCAGCTAGGTCACTGAAGAACGGTCCGGGCGGTCCTTGGAGGAATAGAAATTCCCGCCTTGTAGCCGTACGCGGGCTCATTTCCTTGCCCCCGTCAGGCGCTGCCAGGCCAGTTTGATCCGTCCTTGCCATTCACGCAGCAGGATAAGCGGGGATGAAACGCGCGCCTGGCCAGCGGCAATCCTTCCGACCAAAACCTCCGGTGG
>JBIIDJ010000019.1:0-32663 GCA_044238415.1 Novosphingobium sp. | reverse complement strand
GGCGCGCGCGGCTTCCCCCTCGGATTCGAGATTGAGGGTTACCCCGGCGGCAATGGCTGCTTCCAGCTCCGCATCGCGCTTTCCGGGACCGGCAAAGCTGATCCGGACCGGGTCGATCCCGGCTGCGCGGACAATGGCCAGTTCGCCGCCCGAGGCAATGTCGAACCCGTCGACCAGCCCGGCCATAGCCTCCAGAACGGGACTGAACGGGTTGGCCTTAACGGCATAGTGCAGGGCCACCTGCGGGGGCAGAGCGGCGCGCAATTCGGCAACACGCGCTGCAATCCGTTCACGCGAATAGACGAACAGCGGGGTACGGCCAGCCGCTTCGACCAGATCGCTCGCCTTGCGCCCGGCAATCGCCAGTTCACCATCGACCGCGACAAATCCAGCCGGGATCGGACCAAGCGGCTTCATGCTGCCAGCTCCGCATAAAGGCCGGTCCGATCGATCTTGCCATTTGGCGAAATCGGCATGGCGCTGCGCCAGTGGATTACCTTGGGCTGCATAAAATTGGGCAATTCCTGCAAAAGTTTGCGCGGCAATTCGGTTTCAGCCTCAGGGCAGCCGGCCACAGCGCGCACCACCAGATGCACCGCCTGGCCCAGACGCTCATCCGGCACCCCCAGCGCGACGGCCTCTGCCACCAAGCCGGTCGCCAGCGCGGCTTCCTCAATCTCTTGCGGACTGACGCGGTTGCCCGCGGTCTTGATCATCGCGTCGCGGCGGCCAACGAAATAGAGCAGGCCGTCAGCATCACGGCGTACCCGGTCGCCGGACCACACTGCAATACCGCCATAGCAGGACTGCAGCGGCGCGGGCTTAAACCGCTCCGCCGTGCGTTCCCGGTCCTGCCAGTAACCCTGCGCGACCAACGGCCCGCAGTGGACCAGTTCGCCCTCCTCACCATCGGCAGCAATCCGGCCATCGTCCGCCATCACCAGAATTTCGGCGTGCGGAATCGCCTGGCCCATTGATGTCGGGTGGCTATCGACCAGCGCCGGATCGAGATAGGTCGAGCGGAACGCTTCGGTCAGCCCATACATCGGGAACAGCCGCGCACCAGGAAAGAGGCCGCGCAGGCGGCGCACCAGGTCAATGGTCAAGGCACCGCCGCTGTTGGTCAGGCGCTGCAGCCTGGCGGCAGTCTCGGGCGGCCAGTCAAGCTCGGTGAGCTGCACCCACAGCGGCGGCACGGCAGCCAGCGTGGTGACGCCATGCCGGCCCACTGCCTTCAGCACATCGCGCGGAGTCAGGTAATCGAGTGGCACCACGCAACCGCCGGCACGCCAGGTCGAGAGCAGCTGGTTCTGGCCGTAGTCAAAGGAGAGTGGCAACACGGCGAGCGTCACATCCCCGCCCCCGAGATCAAGATAAGAAGCCACGCTCTCTGCCCCGAGCCACATGTTGGCATGGCTAAGCATCACCCCCTTGGGCTTGCCGGTTGAGCCTGAGGTGTAAAGGATCGCGGCCAGTTCACCGGGGTCGGCACATGATGGACCCAGAACTGTGGCGGCTGAATAGGCTGCAAGCGCCTCTGCTTCGCTCAAGGTCAGACAGTCGGGCGGCACATCGCCTGCTTCAAGTGTCGCCAGCCGTGCTGCCGTCCCGATCAGCAGACGCGTCCCACTATCGCCGAGGATATGCGCTGCCTGAGCTCGCTTGAGCAGCGGATTGATCGGCACATGGACCAGGCCGGCCCGCGCCGCCGCCAGTGGCAGCAGGCAGGTCAGCTCGCCCTTAGTCGCCCAGCTGGCGACCCGCGCGCCGCGTTCCGGTACCTGGCCTTGCAGCCATGCCGCCAATCGCCCGACACTTTCCCTTAAGTCCTTGTGGGTAAGAGTTCGATCACGCAGCACCAGCGCCGGCGCGTCCGGTTCTCCCGCTAAGGCGAGATGATCGAGCGGCTTGGCAGTGGTGGGTAAACTGGCAGGCACGGTAAGCAGAGGCTCCGCAGGACGGGATTGGGCAGTTGAGATCGGTCGATTATCACGATGATCTTAAGGAAGTGCAAGGCGACGCAGTGCTTGCGGCGTTGCTCAGCGCACCAACTGCATGTGCCCCCTTCGACCGGCTGGAATGGTGGCAAGGACTGGCCGACTGCTGGGATTCCCTCCCGCTGGTGGCCGTCGTCCGCGATGGCGATCAGCGCGCGGTCCTGCCGCTGATGCGCCGCGGGCGGCAAATCCATTGCCTCGCCAACTGGTACGCGTTTCGCGTTGCGCCGCTATTCACCCCTGCCGCCGATCGCGCCGCGCTCCTGGCCGAGCTGGCTGCCGACCTGGCCGGCCAATCACCGCATCTGGTGCTGTCACCCCTGCCAGACGAAAACGGCGAAACAGCTACTCTTGCTGCGGCGCTGCGGCAGGCGGGCTGGACCACTTTTGTCGAGCAATGCGACGTCAATCACGTGCTGCCGGTCAACGGACGCAGCTACGCGGACTATTTGGCTACCCGCTCCGGCCCGCTGCGTAACACTCTGAAGCGCAAGGCCGACAAGGTGGCGGTGACAATCGAAACGGCCTTCAATCCGGACAGCTGGGCATCCTATGAAAAGGTCTATGCGCGCAGCTGGAAGGGTGAAGAAGGCTGCCCCGGCTTTCTGCGCCAATTCGCCGCGCAAGAAGGGGAAGCGGGCCGTCTGCGTCTGGCGATTGCGCGGGCCGATGACCGGCCGGTTGCCGCCCAGTTCTGGACTGTCGAGGCAGGAACCGCCTTCATTCACAAGCTGGCCCATATCGAGGATGCCAGGTCGCTTTCCCCCGGCAGCACCCTCACCGCCGCCCTGCTGGAACAGGTGATCGATCGGGACCGGGTTGCCCTGGTCGATTTCGGAACTGGCAACGACGCCTACAAGTGCGACTGGATGGAGCAGGTGCGGCCACGCTACCGGATCGAGGCCTTCCGTGCCGGCTGGCCGGGAACCTGGCCGGGGATCGCCCGCAAGGCGCTGCACAGGCTTGCGGCTGGCCTGTCCCGTGGCTAGAGGCGCGGCTCTCATGTCCAAGATGACGCGCCACGAGGGGAAAATGCGCAGCACCACCGATCAGCAATTGCGCCGGATTCTCTCCGATGTGCTGGGTCTCAAGCCCGGACAGGCGGATGCCTTTGAAGCGGATACCGGGCTGTTCGGCCATTTGCCCGAACTCGATTCCATGGCGGTCGCGGGGCTGCTGACCGAAATGGAAGACCGTCTCGAGATTGTTATCGAGGACGATGAGGTCGATGGCGAATTGCTGGAGACCTATGGGGCTCTGCTGGCCTTTGCCGAGGCCAAGCGCGAGGCGGCGTGACGCCAACCGGGTACCCTCTCGACGATGGCAGGGCTGAATATGCCTTGACCTTCGACCGGGGCAATCCGGTGCGGGTTTTAATGATCCCAGCCCTGTTTGACGAAGGCCACAAACTGCGGCGCCTCTGCGTTGACACCATGCGCCGGCTTGATCGCAGCGGGATCGATTCGGTTCTCCCCGACCTGCCCGGAACCAATGAAAGCACCGCTGAGCTTCGCCGGATCGGACTGGCCGATTGGGCCCGAGCGATGGCTGTCGCCGCCCAGCACTTTGGCGTTACACATGTGATGGCAATCCGCGGCGGCGGACTGATAGTGCCGCCCGGTCTCCCCGGCTGGCGCTACGGCGCGGTCAAAGGCGCCAGCCTGCTTCGCACCATGCTCCGCGCCCGCGTGCTGTCGAGCCGCGAACTCGGACGGGAAGAAAGCGCCGAGGGCCTGCTGGTTGAGGCGCAGGAGCACGGCATCGAGCTGGCGGGCTACCGGCTTGGTGCGGAGATGGTCCAGCACGTGCAGGCCGCTGCACCGCAGCCCTTGCCCGGAATAGCGGAAATCGATCAGGACGTGATCGGCGGAAGTCCGTTGTGGCTGCGAGCGGAACCGGATGCCGATCCTGCTCAGGCCGATGCCCTGGCCGCTTACATCACAATGGCGGTGCGGCATTGAGCCGGCGCCACATCACCTTCCCTTGCCAAGGCGAGGCGCTGGTCGGCACGCTCGACGATGCTCCCGGGCAGACCGGGCTGCTGATCGTCAGCGGTGGCAACGAACTGCGCAGCGGACCGTGGGGTAGCCAGGCCCTGATCGCTGAAAAGGCTGCGCTGGCCGGCTTTCCCGTGTTTCGTTTTGACCGCCGTGGCATAGGCGATAGCGAAGGCGAGAACGGCGGGTTCGCGTCCTCAGCTGAAGACATTGCCGCCGCCATAGCCGCTTTTCGTGGCAATATGCCCAAGCTCCGGCAGATTGTCGGTTTCGGCAACTGCGATGCGGCGAGCGCGTTGATGCTTACCGGCGGCCACGGGCTCGATGCCCTGGTGCTGGCCAATCCCTGGACGTTCGAGCCTGAATCTCAATCCGAACCCGAACCGGAGGCAGTACCAGCCCCGATGCCGCCCTCGGTCTTGCGCCGCCATTACCTCAAGCGGCTTACCAACCCCGGCGCGCTGTGGCGTTTGTTCACCGGCCGGGTCAAGCTTGGCCCGATGGCTGCGTCATTGACCGAGGCCGCCAAAGCGGATGCCCCGCCCAGCTCTATGGCGCAGCAGATGGCGAACGGCCTTGCTGGCTTTACCGGCACTGCAACGATCCTGCTGGCCGAGAACGACCGCACAGCCCAGGTCTTTCGGACCAATTGGAACAAGGCCGATCTGCGGATCCGCAAGTGTCCAGACGCCTCGCACAGCTTTGCCGAACCGCAGGCGCGGATCTGGCTGCAGGGCCAGATCCTGGCCGCGCTACGCAGTCTGGGTTAGCTGCGCCCGGCAAATTCCTTGGCTGCAAGGAACCGCTCTGCGTCCAGCGCGGCCATGCAGCCGGTGCCCGCCGCGGTCACCGCCTGGCGATAGGTGTGGTCCATCACGTCACCGCAAGCAAAAACGCCAGGTATCGCTGTCTTGGGCGTGCCGGGCTCAACCACGATGTAACCCCCACCATCCAGCTCAAGCTTGTCCTTGAACAGTTCGGTGGCCGGAGCATGGCCAATCGCAACAAAAGCCCCTTGGGTCGGCTCGACTGAAACTTCGCCAGTGACGGTATCTTTCAGCTCAACCCCCGTCAGCCCGGTGGCATCACCGACAAACTGCTCCACTGCCTTGTTCCACAGCACCTTGATGTTGGGATGGGCAAACAAGCGGTCCTGCAAAATCTTTTCGGCGCGCAGCGAATCGCGGCGGTGGATCAGCGTCACGTCCTGCGAATGGTTGGTAAGGTAAAGCGCTTCCTCGACCGCGGTGTTGCCACCGCCGATGACCACCACCTTCTTACCACGATAAAAGAACCCGTCGCAGGTCGCACAGGCGGAAACGCCCTTGCCCGAAAACTCCTGCTCGCCGGGCGCACCGAGCCACTTCGCCTGGGCGCCGGTCGCAATCACAAGCGTTTCGCCCTCATAGATGTCGCCACTGTCCCCCACCGCGCGGAACGGCGAACCCGAGAGATCGACTGAAACGATCGTATCCCAGATCGTCCGCGTGCCGACGTGTTCGGCCTGGGCCTGCATTTCCTGCATCAGCCAGGGACCCTGGATCACGTCGCGGAAACCGGGATAGTTCTCGACATCGGTGGTGATGGTCAGCTGGCCACCCGGCTGAAGGCCTTGAACAACGATCGGCGCCATGCCGGCCCGCGCGCCATAAATCGCGGCGGAAAAGCCCGCCGGGCCGGAACCGATAATCAGCATCTTGGTGGTGTGGGTCGCCATGGGATCGTCCTGAATGGGGTTTGGCCCATCTAGGGATCGCCCTGCGCCCATGCAAACCCGCGCGCGGCCCTTTCCCCACAGATTGACGGCCCGCGATGATGCGAGCAAAGGCAAGACCATGACGATCCACGGCCCGACCTCCAACAGCTTCATTTCCCAGCGCCTGCGGCTCCACTATGTCGACTGGGGCAACCCAGGCGCCCCGCCATTGATCCTTCAGCACGGCGGGCGCGATCACTGCCGCTCATGGGACTGGGTGGCGGAAGAGCTGGCGAAAGACTGGCACGTGATTGCCCCCGACCTGCGCGGCCATGGCGACAGCGCCTGGGCGCCCGACGGCAATTACGAGATGAACGCCTTCGTCTACGACTTTGCCCAGCTGGTGCACACGCTTGGGTACGATGAAGTGACCATTGTGGCACATTCGTTGGGCGGCAATGTCGCCTCGCGGTACGCCGGGCTTTACCCCGAAAAGGTCCGCCGCTTCGTCAACATCGAAGGGCTTGGCCCCTCACCCAAGTCCCGCGCCGAGCGCGAGGCTGCCGGCTATGCCAACCGGTTCCGCGAATGGATCGACAAGCGCCGCGCCGCCGCCGGGCGGATTCCGCGCCGTTACCCCTCGATCGAGGCTGCCTATGCCCGGATGAAGGAAGAAAACTCCTTCCTGACTGACGAACAGGCCCGCCACCTGACGATCCACGGCGCCAGCCGCAACGAGGACGGCACCTGGAGCTGGAAATTCGATCCCTATCTGAATGTCTGGCCGTTCGAGGACGTGCCCGAATACCGCACCGAAGAGCTGTGGGCAGCGATTACCTGCCCGATGCTGCTGCTGTACGGTGCCAATTCCTGGGCTTCAAACCCGGAGAAGGATGGGCGGCTCGACGTGTTCAACAACGATCCCAAAGTGATCGAGTTCGAAAACGCTGGTCACTGGCTGCACCATGACCAGTTTGACCGGTTCATGGCGGAAATCCGCGCTTTCCTCTAGCTTTCCAGGTAATGGGCACGAAGCTGTTCGCGCGCCTCAGCATCGACGCCCAGCACCGCCTCGAGATAGGCGTCCAGTGATCCGTGGGCGGTTTCGGCACGGTCGAGCGCTGTCACGATGTAGTCTTCCTCGACCCCCATCAGGGTGCGGATGGTCTCATCATCGATGTCGCCATATTTGCCCCGGATGGCTTCCGCTCCCTGCGCAATCCGGCGCTCGATATTGCCAGCCTGGTTGGTCAGCACATAGTCGGCGATGATCACATCCCGCTCAACCCCCAGCACATGCTGGGCCAGGGCGACGGCAAAGCCGGTCCGGTCCTTACCGGCCACGCAGTGCACCAGGCTGGGCTGGGGACCGCGCAGCAATGCTGCGAAATAGGTGCGCAACATCGGTGTGAAGTTTTCGCGAAAGGCGATGCCTTCATAAAGCCGCATCATGGCTGCGAAGGCCTGCTCGCGGGTCAGAGCCCCTTCTGCTGCCTCAAGGTGCAGCGCAAGCCCCGCAGTTTCGCCAGGGCTGTGCAGCACTTCTGCGCAGAAGCCGGGTGAACGACGGCAGGGGTTGGCCGTCCGCTCGCTGGTGCCGCGCAGGTCGATGATCGTTGCCAGGCCAAGGCGATCGACGGCCGCAAGGTCATCATCGGTCGCTTCGCCGTGCTGGGCCGAGCGCCACAGCAGGCCGGCGCGGACCTTCCGTCCATCAAGACCAGTGTAGGCACCGTAATCGCGGAAATTGTGGATGCCTTGGAGCGGGAGAATGCGAGCTTCAGTCATGCTTCCCGCTTGGCAGCGCAGCGCTCTGCTTGCAACCCGCTTGCGCATTGCCCTGTCCTGCCGCAAGCTGCTGGAAAATGACAAAGAGAGGCGCTGCGTGGGGAAGAAAGGTCTGACTCGCGAACTGAAAGTGGGCCTGCTGGGCGGTGGTTCCTGGGGAACGACGGTGGCCTCGCTGGTGGCGCGCAATGCGCCGGTCACGCTGTGGGCCCGCAGCAAGGATACGGTTGAGGAGATCAACCAGCATTCTACCAATCGCCGCTACCTGCCTGATGCGAGGCTGACCGCCTCATTACGCGCCACAACCGAACTGGCCGAAGCGGTCAGAGGGGCGGATGTGATCGTCTTCGGCGTCCCGTCACAGGTCACCCGTGAAACGGCCGCGGCGATTCGGCCGTTCATCCGGCCCTGGGTACCGATCATCAGCCTGGCCAAAGGTTTCGAACTTTCGACAGGCAAACGCATGACTGAGGTGATCGGTGAGGAATTGCCCGGCCATCCCCTTGGCGTGCTGACCGGGCCAAACTTGGCCAAGGAAATCATGTCGGGCCTCGCCGCCGCCGCCGTGCTGGCGATGGATGACGATGTGATCGTGCGCGAACTGCAGGACCTGTTCCGCACTGGCCTGTTCCGCGTTTATACCAATGACGATCCTGTTGGCGCGGAACTGGGCGGCGCACTCAAGAACGTGTTCGCGATCGCCACTGGCATGGGCGATGCGCTGGGCGCCGGGGTGAATACCCGCTCTGCCCTCCTGACCCGCAGCCAGGCCGAAATGATGCGGCTGGGCGTGGCGCTGGGCGGCCGTGCCGAAACGCTGATGGGCCTCGCCGGCATGGGCGATCTGCTTGCCACCTGCACCAGCCCGCAGAGCCGCAACCGTACGGTCGGTTTCGAACTGGGCAAGGGCAAGACCATCGAACAGGTTCTGGCCGAAATGGATCAGGTCGCCGAAGGCGTCAAAAGCGTCGGCCCGGTCTGGCAGATGGCCTGCGAACGCGGGATCGAGCTGCCGATCGTGCGTGAGGTCTATGCCGTTGTGCATCAGGGTGCTCCGGCGACTAGTGCTTTTCGCGGACTGCTCAGCACTGCCGCCGGTTCGGAAGCGGAGCCCGGCTAATGGCATCGCAGGTTCTCGCCGCCGCCGCCAAACCTCAGGACGAGCGCATATTCCTGGCGCTATATCGCGGACCGACCGAGCGTGAACTCCTGGAGCGGCACACGGCGGGGCTGACCGGCCGCCTAGTGGCGATCGAACGGAGCAATGCCCCCTTTTCAATCGAAGTGGCCCGCCTGGTTGCCTCGCTCGATGATGACGCGGTGGAACTCGCGCCGCTCCGGATCGCCTGGCTGCCCAGCTCGGGCGAAGCGCCCAGCGGATGGCGCGCCCTGCTGGGCCTGGGCGACCCACGCGAACCAAGCGAAAGTGCCAAGCGCCGAGAGCGCGACGCCAGCGATCCGCGCTGGCGCGTCGTGGTCGCCCAGCCGGCCGCGCTTGGCCTCCTCCGCGCGCGGTGGAAACAGCGGACCGGTGGGCGCGGCACGGACTTCGCCGATTTCGTTGCCCGTCAGGCCGAACTGTCGCTCGAACGGGCCGAGTATCCGCTCTATGGCAATCGCTTCAAGATGCCGCGGGTCGAACCGGCCGACGTCATTGCCGCACCCGGTTTCAGCGCCGGACTGGCGCGCCTTTCCGAAGAGACTGGTCGGCGCGAGGACGAATTGCTGGCCGAGGCACGGGGCTATCTTGACGAACTTCGGACCGGACATAATCCCTTTGCGATCGAAGGGATGCTCCGGTTCTTTCGTGCCGCTTATGAAAAGGCCTACGGAACTGTCGATGTCGAGCATACCCAGCTTGCGGCGCTGCATGACGTCTTTGCCCGCTACCCGGCGCTGATCCTTCCCGCGCACAAGGCCAATGTCGACGCGCCGATCGTCAACACGGTGCTGGCCGATCACGGCTTGCCTCTGCCCAGCCTGTTCGCTGGGATCAACATGTCGTTCTGGCCAATGGGACCAATCATGCGCCGCGCCGGCTATATCTTCCTGCGTCGCGACATCCGCGAAAACGCGACCTATCGTTTCGTCCTGCGTGAATACCTGGCCTACCTGATCGAGCGGCGCTTCAACCTGTCATGGTTCCCGGAAGGCACGCGCTCACGCACCGGCAAGCTGCTACCGCCCAAGCTGGGCCTGCTCACCTATGTGGTCGATGCCTATCGTCAGGGCCGGATCGAAGACATCATGCTGGTGCCCGTCGCGCTGGTCTATGACCAGGTTTACGAGACCAAGGATTTCGCCAACGAGGCCAAGGGCGGCAAGAAGAAGCCCGAGAACCTGGGCTGGATGCTGCGCTATCTGCGCAGTCTGCGCTCGTCATACGGCAAAGCCTACCTCCGCGTTGCGGAGCCGCTGTCGATGCGCGAAGCGCTCGGCCCGCCCGATCCCGAAGGCAATTACAAGACCGCAGAGGCCCAGCTTGCGCTGCAAAAGCTTTCGCTCGCCGTGTCGTGGCGGATCAACCAGGCCACCCCAATCACCGGGATTGCACTGGTGACTTTCGCGCTGCTCGCCACCGGTGGGCGCTCGATCCCACGCGACCGACTGGCCAAATTCGTTGCCATGCTGGTTGATCATGCACGCAAGCGCGCGCAGCCGCTGGCCGACAGCGCCGTGCTGCATGATTCGGAGCGGCTTGGCACTGTGCTAAATACGCTGATGGAATCGGGCGTAGTGACCCGGTTTGATGGCGGCCCGACACCTGTCTACGGTATTGCCGAAGGTCAGCACATCGGCGCAGCATTCTATCGCAATTCGATGCTTCATTTCGTGCTGGAGCGGGCCATTGCCGAGGTAGCCGCGCTCGGTGCATTGGCCGCCCCCGCCGCCAAGCGCGAAGCGGCGTTTTTCGAAACCGCCCTGGCATTGCGCGAATCGCTCAAGTTCGAGTTCTTTTTCCGCGAACGTCCTGCCTTTGAGGACAGACTGGCCGCAGAGCTAGACCTGATCGACCGTGACTGGCGCCGGAAACTGACGGAAGCGGGAACGGGCCGCGAGGTTCTGGACAGCATATTCGGTGTCGGCCTCGCCCATGCCGCGCTTCGCCCCTTCCTGGAGGCCTATCGCATCGTTCTCGATGTATTGCTTACCCTGCCGGTTGATGTCGCCGCCCAGGAAAAGGACGTACTCACAGCTGCCGATGGGCTGGGCCGGCAGTACCTGCTGGAAAAGACCATTCGCAATCCGGAGGCCGTATCGCGGCAACTGTTCGCCACGGCCTGGCAACTGGCTGTCAAGGTCCGCCTGGTCGATCCCGGGCCGGATCTTGCCGTCCGGCGTGAGAACCGCTCAAAAGTGCTGCGCGCCACCCTGGCGGCGCTGGACCAGATCGAGGTCCAATGCCGCGAAGCGCTGGGCGGTTAGGCCGGCGGGCGGGCGTCCAGCCAATCCTTCACGATCCCAAGCACTTCGAGCCGTTCCGGTTCGTTGAAGATCTCGTGATAGAGCCCGTCGAAGATCCGCACTGTCTTGTCCGGGCTGGCAATCGCATCGAACACCGGCAGGGCATCTTCGACGCGGACCAGGCTGTCAGCGCTGCCGTGCATCAGCAAACAAGGTACCTGCATCGCGCCAACGCGCGCTGGGTAGGTTGTTACAGCCTGCATCATCTCCCGCGCGGTGCGGGCCGGCACCTTACCATGGAACACGAGCGGATCGGCCTTATATGCCGCGACCACTTGCGGATCGCGGCTGACGGCATCGGCATCAAGCTGGATCATGCCCAGCGACGGGGCGATGCGCGAAATGATCGCCAGCAACCAGGATTGCAGTTTGGGCAGCCCGCCCCCGATGGCCGGACCGGATAGCACCAGCCCCGACAGCTTCTCTGGATGATTAAGCGCATAGTTAAGCGCCAGCGATCCACCCATTGAGTGGCCGACGAGCTTGATCCGCGTCCGTCCGCTGTCGGCCCGCACCTTGTCGATCAGTCGATCCAGATCGGCATCGGCATTGGCGAAGCTGTCGATCACGGCGCGTGGTCCGGCTGACTTGCCGTGGCCGCGGTGATCAAGCGCGTGGACGGCATAGCCGGCGGAAGTCATATACTCCGCGACGGCCACATAACGCCCCAAGTGCTCGCCATAACCGTGGGCCAGCACCAGATGATCCTGCACCGGCCCGTCGGGCAGCCAGGACGTGGCGAACAGGCTGAGCCCGCCCACGCCGGGCAGCGTGAATTCATTTGTCTGCATCAGGCCAGTTCTCCAGCTGATCGAGGAACATCTGCCGCACTTCTTCCGCCTTTTGGCTGGTGTTCTTCTCGGTCCAGTCAGTCGGATAGACTGGCGGGAGTACGGCTATGTCGACCGTGCCGGAGCGCAGCATGACCGCATCGCGCCCCGCAACGTCCAGCGCATTGCGGATCACGATCGGCACAAGCGGAATCCCAAGGCTCCGTGCCATGTGGAAGGCGCCCTTCTTGAACGGCCCCAGCGGCACGGTCATGTCCCGCGTCCGCGTGCCTTCCGGGGCGATCATGATCGAGCAGCCCTCCTTGACCATCTTGGCCACCGGCTCCAGCGCTTTGGCCGCTTCTTCCGGCGAACCACCGGTGCGCTCGACAAAAGCCACGGGGACCAGCCGGCTCAGCATGGCGCTGATCGGGTTCTTCTTCAGCTCGGCCTTGCCGACCCAGGCCAGATCGGTACGGACCAGGGCGCCGACGAAGAAGGCATCGAACAGGTTGCGGTGATTGAAGATAAAGATCGCGGGGCGATGCGCTTCCAAATGCTTGCGCCCTGTGACCCGCAGCTTTACTCCGGCGGCAAGCATCACACTGTCAGCCCACATCGGCAGGGTCAGGTTGGCCGCCTTGCGCTTGTCGCGGTTCAGGAGGCCCCAGCCAATCCCGGTGTACAGCAGCGGAAACAGGCTCATCAGCCCGGTTGCTGTGCGGGCGAGCAGTTCAGGCGTCGTCGATCCGCGGCTGGAATGGCGCAGCACATCCCAGCCATGCTGGTGGGCGGCTGCGGCCAGTTCTCGCGCAGGGTTCGTTGGCACGGGATGCCCCACGGCCTGCATGAGGCCGATTTCCTCGCCTCCGTCGGCGTAGAACCAGGTGTCGGCCATGCGCGCCTTGCGGCTCTTGACGAAAGCCCGCACCGCGTCGGCCTTGCCCTTCCCCCACATCTGCGGCTCCAGCATCCGCCCGGTCAGCACCCCCCGTTTTACCTCCACGGTAGAGGTCATGACGTTTTCGATGCCCAGGAACTTGGCAGTTGGCTCCACCTGGAAACGCGTGGCGGAACTGGCAATGGCGATCGTATGCCCGACCCGGCGGTGCGCCATCAGCAGGGTGACCATTTCGGGATAGACCTTGTCTGACAGGGTCTTGTCGAAAATCTTTTCACCCAGTTCGAGCAGGTCGGCCTCTTTGCGGCCCTTCCACTTGCCCACCGCCTTATTCAGCAGGTCCTGCATTTCGATTGCGCCAGCTGCCGATTGCCAAATGGCGACGCCGGCCTCGGCCAAGTCGAAGGCATTGTATTCCAGCTTGCGTAGATGGGCCTGAAAGAAGGCCGCGGCCGAATAGCCCGCAATCAGCGTGCCGTCGAAATCGAAAACGACAACGGTCTTGGGCCCATGCGGACCCTCTTCGATCTTGCGGACCAGGTCCTGTACCGAGAGTACCCGGCTTGTCCGCGCGCCTGCCTGCCGTGTGGTGGCCATTGACCCTCCCCGCACCGGCATGTCGACCCGCCGGCTCGGCATGAAGGTATGCCGAGCCGTGAGGACAATTCAAGCGCAGGCAATCAGATCTTTACGGTAGAGCCATGATGGATTGCGTCGATCGCCTCGCCCAGCGCGGCATCGAACTCTGCCTGGCTCATCTGGTGGCGCAGGTCTTCCAGCAGCGCGCGGCTGAAGCTGGCGATGATCCCGCGGTTCTTCGACAGTTCAACGCAGGCTTCGGGGCGCTTGTAGCCGCCCGACAGGGCAACCACGCGCAGCACCTTGGGGTGATCGACCAGAGCGTCGAACTTGCCCGGCTCAACCGGCAGCGACAGCTTCAGCATCACCTGCTGGTCCATGCCTGCCAGGTTCTTGAGCATCTCTTCCAGCAGAATCGCGTCGCACTCGGCCCGGGTTTCGCTCTTGATGTTAACTTCCGGCTCAAGGATCGGCATCATGCCGTGGGCCAGGACCTGGCGCCCAACCTCAAACTGCTGGGCAACGGCAGCGGCAATCCCGGCGGCATTGGCTGAATTGATGACCGAGCGCTCCTTGGTCCCGAACACGCCGAGCGCTTTGGAACGGCTCAGCAGCGCATCGAGTTCCGGCATCGGCTTCATCAACTGGACGCCATTGTTTTCGGCCTCCAGCCCCTTGTCGATCTTGATGAAGGGAACCACGCCTTTTTCGATCAACGCGGCGGGAACCGGCTTGCCACCAGCGGTGCCGTCCATGGTCCGCTCGAACAGGATTGCGCCGATAACCTTGTCGCCCGTGAATGCCGGGGAAGTGATGATCCGTTCACGCATCGAATGAATCAGGTCGAACATTTCGGCCTCGGTCGACCAGGCATCTTCGCTGACGCCATAACCCGCGAGCGCCTTTGGCGTGGAGCCACCCGACTGGTCGAGGGCGGCAATAAAGCCGTTTCCGGCGGCCATCTTGGCGGTCATGTCAGCGAAGTTCATCGGTGGGGTTCCTATTCTTGCATACGTATGTGCAGGCTGCCCATAGCGGTGGTGTCTCAGGGCCGCAAGCAAACGACTTTAGGGGAGTTCCAGCGCTTTCACACCCGGCAGTTCCTTACCTTCCATCCATTCAAGGAAGGCGCCGCCAGCGGTTGAGATATAAGTGAAATCATCGGCAACACCGGCATGATTGAGCGCAGCAACAGTGTCTCCGCCCCCTGCTACGGAAGTCAACACACCTTCCTTGCTCAGCGCTGCAGCGCTGCGCGCGAGCGCAACGGTCGCCGCGTCGAATGGCTCTATCTCAAACGCGCCGAGCGGGCCGTTCCAAACCAGCGTGCGGCAGGTCTTGAGTACATCAGCCAGGGCTTCGACCGCTTGCGGACCGACATCGAGAATCATCTCGTCCGCCGCCACTTCGTGCACGTTGCAGATGCGCAAGCTCGCCGGGTTGGCGGCGAATTCCTTGGCCACCACCACATCGTAAGGCAGGTGAACCGTGCAGCCGGACTTGTCGGCGGCGTCCAGGATCTGTTCGCAGGTCGCGGCCAGTTCATGTTCGCACAGCGACTTGCCCACGTTGACGCCGCGCGCAGCCAGGAAAGTGTTGGCCATGCCGCCGCCGATGATCAGGTGATCGACTTGGGTGACGAGGTGCGTCAGGACGTCGAGTTTCGAGGAAACCTTGGCTCCACCCACCACAGCTGCCACCGGCCGGACCGGGGTGCCAAGCGCGGCATCAAGCGCCTTCAGCTCCGCTTCCATTGAGCGACCGGCGTAAGCGGGAAGAATGTGCGCCAGCCCTTCGGTGCTGGCATGGGCCCGATGCGCGGCGGAGAAGGCATCATTCACATAGAGATCACCATTCACGGCAATTGACTGCGCGAGCTCGGGATCGTTCTTTTCCTCGCCCTTCCAGAACCGGGTGTTCTCAAGCATGGCGATGTCGCCAGGACGGAGGATACCGACAGCCTGCTTGACCACGTCGCCCGCGACTTCAGGCACAAACATCACTTCCTTGCCCAGCACGGCCTGGACGGCATCGAGCGTCATCGACACCGACATGGTCGAGACCTTTTCGCCCTTGGGCCGGCCGAAATGGGCCAGCAGCAAGACCTTTGCGCCCTTGCCTGCCAACTCAAGGATGGTCGGAGCCGAAGCCCGCACGCGCGTATCGTCGGTTACCGAGCCGTCCTGCATTGGCAGGTTCAGGTCGACGCGCACCAGCGCGACCTTGCCGGTCAGGTCACCCAGATCGTCGAGCGTGCGGAACTTGGCCATTTCATCCTTTCCTTACAGCAGCTTGCCCATCGCGCCGGCCGTATCGACCATGCGGTTGGAGAAGCCCCACTCGTTGTCGTACCAACTCAGCACACGGACCAGCTTGCCATCGATCACGGCCGTTTCCAGGCTATCGATGGTGCTGCTGTTCGGGCAGTGGTTGTAGTCGATCGACACCAGCGGCTCGTCCGAGTAGCCGAGCACACCCTTTAGCGGGCCTTCCGCCGCGGCCTTGAGCAAGGCGTTGACCTCTTCCTTGGTGGTGTCACGCTTGGGCTGGAAAGTCAGGTCGACCACCGAGACATTTGGGGTCGGCACGCGGATCGCGCTGCCGTCGAGCTTGCCCTTCAATTCGGGCAGCACTTCCCCGACAGCACGAGCAGCGCCGGTGGTGGTCGGGATCATCGACATGGCAGCGGCACGGGCGCGGCGCGGATCTTCATGGATCTGGTCGAGGATCTTCTGGTCATTGGTATAGGCATGGACCGTGGTCATCAGCCCGCGCTCGATCCCGATAGCATCGTTCAACACCTTGGCGAAGGGCGCCAGGCAGTTGGTGGTACACGAAGCGTTTGAAACAATCGTATGGCCAGCTTCCAGCTTGTCGTGGTTGACGCCGTAAACAACCGTCAGGTCGACGTTTTTGCCCGGAGCCGAGATCAGAACCTTCTTAGCGCCAGCCGCCAGGTGCTTTTCGCATGCAGCGCGGTCGGTGAAGAAGCCGGTGCATTCCAGCACGATATCGATCCCCTGCGCACCATGCGGCAGGTTGGCGGGATCGCGTTCGGCCGTCACGTGGATGCGCTTCCCGTTAATCACCAGATCATTGCCATCGACGTCCACCGTCCCGGGAAAAGCACCATGGACCGAGTCACGCTGAAACAGCATGGCATTGGCCTTGGGTGAAGCCAGATCGTTGATCGAGACCAGCTCGAGATCGTGATCGGTTCGCTCGATGATCGCGCGCGCTACGTTGCGCCCGATGCGCCCGAAACCGTTGATCGCAACCTTGATCGCCATTGTGAAGAACTCCTTCTAAGCAGCCAGTCTGGCTTCGATTTTCGGAACAATAGCTTCAATCGAGAAGCCAAAATGCTTGAACAACTGATCGGCCGGCCCCGAGGCCCCGAACGAGTCGATGCCGATAGTCAGACCATCGCCGACGTACTTTTGCCAACCCAGCGTTACCCCTGCCTCGATCGAGACCTTGAGCACCCCCGCCGGGAGCACATCGGCACGATAGGCTGCGTCCTGCTCATCAAACAGCTCGGCGCAGGGCATCGAGACGACATCGGCGCCAATCCCTTTACCTTCGAGCGCAGTGGCGACGTCCATTGCCAACGACACCTCGGAACCGGTCGCAACCAAGACCACCTGGCGCTTTGCTGCGGCTGCCTTGAGACGATAGGCCCCGCGGGCCGACTTCATTTCAGCATCGCTGCGCAGTGGCGGCAGGTTCTGCCGGGTCAGCGCCAGCACCGAGGGACGGTTGTCCTGCTTGAGCGCGAGAGACCAGGCTTCAGCCGTTTCGATCGCGTCGGCCGGGCGGAAGACCAGCAGGTTCGGGATCGCCCTAAGGCTCATGACATGCTCGACCGGTTGGTGTGTCGGCCCGTCCTCGCCCACGCCCAGGCTGTCATGGGTCATGACATAGACCACGCGGGCATGCTGGATCGCCGAGAGGCGGATCGCGTTGCGGCAGTAGTCGGAGAAGACCAGGAAGGTCCCGCCATAGGGGATCACCCCACCATGCAGCGCCATGCCATTCATCGCCGCGGCCATGCCGAATTCGCGGATCCCGTAATAGACATAGCGCCCGCCGTAATTGGCCGAGGACAGCGGATCGGTCGATTTGGTCTTGGTCAGGTTCGAACCCGTAAGGTCGGCCGAGCCGCCGACCAGTTCGGGGATCGCCGCAGTCAGCGCGCCCAGGGCCATTTCACTGGACTTGCGGGTCGCTACCTTGGGCGGTTCAGCCACCAGCGAGGCCATGTAATCGCGCGCGGCGGCCTTGTCAGCCGGAAGGTGACCCGCCATCCGCCGCGCGAATTCCGCACCTTCCGGATCAGCGGCAAGCCGCACTTCCCATGCAGCGCGTGCGGCAGCACCCTTGGCACCCAGCGCGCGCCAGTCGGCAAGGATTTCCGCCGGAACCTCGAACGGCGCGGCCGTCCAACCAAGGTAATCGCGTGCGGCGGCAATCTCGTCCGCCCCAAGCGGTGCGCCATGGACATTGTGTCCACCCTGCTTGTTGGGCGCACCTTTGCCGATCACTGTGCGGCAGGCGACCAGGGTTGGCTTGTCGGCGGCCTCGGCCTCAGCCAGTGCGCGGGCGATATCGGCAAAGTCGTGGCCGTCGCATGAAGTAACGTGCCAGCCTGCTGATCTGAACCGTGCCGGGATATCCTCACTGGTCGAAAGATCGGTATCGCCGTCAATGGTGATTCGGTTGTCGTCCCACAACACTTTGAGCCGATCCAGCTTGAGGTGCCCGGCCAGGCCAATCGCCTCGTGGTTAACCCCTTCCATCAGACAGCCATCGCCGCAGATTACCCACGTCTTGTGGTTAACCAGGCCATCGCCGAACTGCGCGTTCAGATGCCGTTCGGCCATCGCCATGCCGACCGCCATGGCCAGCCCCTGTCCCAGCGGGCCGGTGGTGCATTCCACCCCGTCGATCTCGGTGTTTTCGGGATGCCCGGCACAGGGGCTGTGCAACTGACGGAAATTGGCGATGTCGGTCATGGTAGGCGCTGCGTAGCCAGTCAGGTGCAGCAGCGCGTAGATCAACATCGAGCCGTGCCCGGCGGAGAGTACAAAACGGTCCCGATCCGGCCATTTCGGCGCGGCCGGATCAAACTTTAGGAACTGTGAATAAAGCACGGTGGCAACATCGGCCATGCCCATCGGCATGCCGGGGTGGCCCGAGTTTGCGGCCTGAACCGCGTCCATCGAAAGCGCGCGGATGGCATTGGCCATGGGCGCAAGGCGGGACGGGTCGACTGTCATGCTTGGGCTCTCCCGAAAAGGGCAGGATTAGGCCGCCGATTCGATGCCCGGTCTCCTTTGCGGAGGCACCCCGCCCCGTCAAGCGCAGGTCCTACCGAACGTCTCGCCGATGGTGGGAAAAGTCCGCTCCTTTGCTTTGCATCTGCTGATTTCTGCGCTAGCCCTTAACCATGAGTGGGGATCGCAGCAGCCGCGCACTGGCGCGGATTGAAGTCGCGCTGGCCAGGATCGAGCATGCTTCACGGCAGGCACCGACCGGCTCCGACGGTGAAGAATTGGCGCAGCTCAAGGTGCGCCATGCTGCACTGCGTGCCGCCGTTACCGACTCGCTGGAACAGCTCGACCAGCTGATTGAAGGGGCCCAGGGGTGAGCAACGTCACACTGCGGATCGGCGGGCGCGACTACATGGTCGCCTGTGCAGCAGGCGAGGAAGACCACGTCATCGGCCTTGGGCAGCAAATCGATGCCAAGATTCAATCGATGGGCGGCGTGGCGCACAGCGAGACCAGGCAGTTGCTGTTCGCGGCTCTGCTGCTGGCGGATGAACTCCACGAAAAGGGCGGAGCTGCCCCGTCCACGCCCACTGGCGATGCCGATCAATACGCCGACGCGCTTGAAGCCTTCGCCGAAAGGCTTGAAGCTTGTGCACAGGCCCTTGAGGGCTAGCGTTGCTGCGCCTATCTAAAGTCTGACGGGTACTGCCCGGTGCGAACCGACAGAACATCCCTGAGGCTATAAGCAATCCAATGGGGGCTGTCCCTGGCGCGACCTTGGTCTCGCACACATGGTTCCCACCTGACGTTAAGGCGTCAGAGGATTTCCCGGCAACGACCCATGGTGGTCCCGTCACCCTGTTTCGCCCCATGGAGCGACCGTGTTCGACAAGAAGGTATTGCGCGCCGAGCTCCGGGAGCGGCGGCGCGCCCATGTCGGGGCCATCCCTGAGGCCCAGCGCGGCCTGCTGTTTCGCCGCCCGCCGGCGGCCGTGGTGCAGCTGATCCCGGACAAGGCTGTGATCGGACTGTACCATGAGATGCCGGGAGAGGCCCCGGCCACGCATTACGCCCGCTGGCTGTTTGAACTGGGGCACCGCGTTGCCTTGCCGTGGTTCGCCGATCGTCATACCCCGATGGCCTTTCGCGAATGGAGCAACCCGTTCGTGGAAGAACTGCTGGAACCCGATCCCTTCAAGGCCATGCAGCCCAAGTCGGACAGCCCTTTGCTTGTGCCAGAGATCCTGTTCTGCCCATTGCTGGGCTTTTCGGCCGAAGGCGAGCGGCTTGGCTATGGCGCTGGTCATTACGACAAATGGCTGGCGGCCCACCCACCTTCGATGGCAATTGGGCTCGCCTGGGATGCCCAGCTGATCGATCATCTGCCAACCGAACCGCACGATGTCCGGCTGGACGCCGTGATTACCCCCACCCGCCTATATGGACCGTTCTGATGCGTGATGCCCCAACCTGGCGAATTCCTGTCGGCCTGATCGGCTTGCTCGCCGTGCTAACCGTCTATGCCCTGCTGATTGCCCGCTATGTCCATCCGCTCATCGGCGAATGGCACGCGCTGCTGCAAACGGTAGTCTATATCGTCTTGGGCGTCGTCTGGCTCTTGCCGCTGCGTCGTTTTCTTATCTGGATGGAGACAGGCCGCTGGGGCTGAGCAGTTCGGCCCGGACGAGATCCTTTGACCGGCCAAATCGCCGCAGGAGGGCCGCCAGCTCGGCCCGGCTCGGCACCGGCAGCCAAACCGCGCCGACCGGGTGCCATTCGCGGGTCGCCAGCCTTACCGCGTTCCACTGCCCCGCTTCACACAATTCAAAGCCGGCAAAGAACTCGACGGGCAAGGGTGCTTGCTGCCAAGTCACGAAACAGCGCGACCGGAATTGACCGTCGTCCTGGCCCGGCACAGCCTGCAGCCCGAGGGCATCCAGCACTACGTCACCGTCCCGCTCGTCCAGCAGCACGTCGACATCGCGAACCACTCCCGGGTCTATGCCGTGCAGCCAACAAGCCGCGCTGGCAATAACCCACCAATCATGAGCGGCTGGCGCCATGGCCGCTGCGACCTGTTCCAGGGTTTGTTGAAGCGCCTCCATCACTTCCCCTTGCCGCAGCGCGGAAGGAACGGCAATCTCCGATCAAACAGGTGGGAGACGGGCAATGACATTGAGGCGCAAGCTGGGGCTTGGGCTGGCAGGACTGGTCCTGCTGGGTGGCGTTTTGGTATTTCTAGGCCGCGACCGGCTGGCCCAACGCGCGTTCGATGCCGCGATTGACGCCAACGCGGGAGTTGATCGCTCGGCCGCGCTGCCGGACGGCATCCATGTGTACGTCTGTGGGTCCGGATCGCCGATGCCCGATGCCGATCGCGCAGGGCCCTGTCTGGCAGTGCTCGCCGGGCGGCAGGGGTTTGTCTTTGATGCCGGCGCCGGATCGATCCGCAAGCTAGGCCGGATGGGTTTCCCGATGGATCGGTTGCAGGGCGCCTACCTCACGCACCTCCATTCCGACCATATCGATGGCCTAGGCGAACTGCTGCTCCAAGCCTGGATCGGGGGCTCACGCGGCGCGCCGCTTCCTGTTAGCGGCCCGGAGGGCACGGACAAGGTGATTGCCGGGCTGACCCAGGCTTACGAAATCGACAAGGGTTATCGCATTGCCCACCATGGCCCGGCAGTTGCCCGTCCCGGTGGGTTTGGCGGAACCGCGCAGATCATCGCCATCACTGAAGGACAGGCCAGCCAGGTCGTTTATGACCAGGGCGGCGTGAAAATCACCGCGATCCGGGTAATCCACGATCCCATAAAGCCCGCCTTCGGTTTCCGGCTTGATTACAAGGGCCGCGCTGTGACGATCAGCGGTGATACCATTTACGCTCCGGATTTCGTTGCCGCCTCCAAAGGTGCGGACCTGATGTTCCATGAAGCGCTCAACCCCAAGATGATCGGGGCCATGCAGGCCAAGCTGGCCGAACGTGGCCGCGCCGATTCGGCCAAGATCATGGCCGACATTCCCGGTTACCATGCCAGTCCGGAAGACGCGGCGCGCGCTGCCAAGGAAGCCGGGGTGAAAGCGCTGGTCTATTACCACATGGTGCCAGCTCCACCGGTCAAGGCGATCGAGCGGTTGTTCCTGGGCGATTCCGCAAAGGTCTTTTCCGGCGACTTGCGGATCGCACATGACGGCATGATCGTCAGCCTGCCAAGCGGCGGCCAGAGCATCGATTTTTCTGAAGGATTTTAAGGGAAAGTCCCAAGTGGCGCGAGTGACGGGGCTCGAACCCGCGACCTTCGGCGTGACAGGCCGACACTCTAACCAACTGAGCTACACCCGCGCAGCCACTTGGGAGCCGCGCCACTAGGGCCTTGAGCCGGGGCTGTCAACCGGGTTCGCGATGGCAAATACGCGTTGCATGGCTAATGCCGCATTAACCATTCCTTTGCCCCTGTCTGCGACAAGCCTGCTGGTATTCCAGGGGGCCAATCGCCATGAATCGCATCATCTTTGCCGCACTGACCGGACCTGCTCTGGCGATATCCACCGGCGCTGCGCTGGCCAATCCGGCGGTTGCGCTGGACAGTGCAGTCTATGTCGAGCGGGTCACGCCGGCAGCCGGCCGGATGCTGGAACCTGCCAACGAACTGAGCCGTGGCGACCGCGTGGTCTATGTGGTCCGCTGGTACCGGATGGGCGGTGATGGCGCGTTCACTGTCACCAACTCGCTGCCCCGCTCGGTCTATTACCAGGGCAGCGCGAATGGTGACGAGGAAGTCTCGATCGATGGTGGCAAGACCTGGGGCAAGCTCGCCACGCTCAGGCTTGGCAACCGGATCGCCACACCGGAAGACGTCACGCACGTGCGCTGGCGCGTCGATCCCCGCACCGCCGCGCGCGGCCAGGGGCGGATAGCCTATAGCGCGATCGTACGCTGACCGCGCCGACCTAGTCCGCCAGCAGCAGCACCGGCGTTTCGATCAGGCGCTTGACCGCCTGGACAAAGCTTGCTGCATCCCAGCCATCGACCACGCGGTGATCACAGCTGATCGACAAGTTCATCAGCTTGCGCTTTTCGATGCGCTCCCCGCCCAGGCCGTCGGGCACGAACATCGGCCGCTCAACGATCCGGTTGGGCCCGATGATCGCCACTTCGGGGCGATTGATCACCGGCGTGTGCGCCACTCCGCCCAGCGGACCGAGCGATGTGAGCGTTATGGTGGAACCGGACAGTTCCTCGCTCTTGGCCGTGCCGTTGCGGGCAGCTTCCGCCAGGCGGGTGATTTCCGCCGCCAGTTGCCAGAGGTTCTTGTCCTGCGCATCGCGGATTACCGGGACCATCAGGCCGCCTTCGGTCTGGGTTGCCATGCCAAGATGCACAGAGCCGAACCGCGTCACCACTCCGGCCTCGTCATCGAAACGGGCGTTGATCATCGGGAAATCCGGCAGCGCCCGGCACAGTGCAGTGATCAGGAGCGGCAACATGGTCAGCTTCGGGCGCCCATTACTGCCAGCGCCGCGCGCGGCGTTAAGCTGCGCACGCATTTCTTCTAGCGCGGTGACATCGCTTTCCTCGACATAGGAGAAATGCGGGATGTTGCGCTTGGACGCAGCCATGTTCTCCGAGATGCGGCGGCGCAGGCCGATGACCTTGACCTGCTGATCGGCCCGCTTGCCACCCGGAGCACGGAATCCACCGCCAGCATTGTAGGCCAGGAAGGCATCAAGATCGGCGTGGCGGAGACGGCCATCCTCGGCTGGCTTCACTTGCGCCAGATCAATACCGAGATCGGCCGCGCGGGCACGCACGGCCGGACTGGCCAGGACCTTCGCAGCATGAACAGCCGGCTGCACCGCTGCAGGCGGAGGCGGAGGAGGCGGAGATGATGACGACACGATCGGGGTAGCCTCAACAACCGGCGCCGGGGTAGGTGCCGGTGCGGAAGCAGGCTCAGCCTCGGCCTTGGGCGCAGGCTCATCAGCCTCCCCTTCCCCGTCGATCTCGATCACCACCAGCGGCGATCCGATCGCGATCATGTCGCCTTCGGCCCCAGCGACTTCCAGCACGACGCCGGAAACAGGGCTTTCCATTTCGACCGTCGCCTTGTCAGTCATGACATCGGCGATCTTGCCGTCCTCCTCGACCCGGTCGCCAACCTTGACGTGCCAGGTGACGATTTCAGCTTCGGCGATGCCTTCGCCAATATCAGGGAGTCTGAAAGTAAATTTGCCCATCGATTACGCTTTCATCAGCCGGTCGACCGCCTCGCCAATGCGGACGGGTCCGGGGAAATAGGCCCACTCAAGGCTGTGCGGATAGGGGGTGTCGAAGCCGGTCACGCGTTCGATCGGGGCTTCGAGGTGATAGAAGCAGCGCTCCTGCACGAGGGCGGATAACTCGCCGCCGAACCCGCCCGTGCGCGTCGCCTCATGGATGATGAGGCATTTGCCCGTTTTCTGCACAGACTTTTCAACAGTCTCGATATCGAGCGGAACCAGCGTGCGCAGGTCAATGATTTCGGCGTCGATACCCTTTTCGCGGCAGACCGCCTGGGCGACGTGGATCATCGTGCCATAGGCGATCACGCTTATCGCCTCGCCTTCCTGGACGATCCGCGCCTTGCCAAGCGGGACCGTATAATAGCCTTCGGGCACTTCGCTGCCTTCATGGCGTGCCCAGGGCTCAACCGGCTTGTCGTAATATCCACTGAACGGCCCATTATAGATCCGCTTGGGTTCAAAGAAGATCACCGGATCGTCATCCTCTATCGCGCTGATCAACAGGCCCTTGGCGTCGTAAGGCGTGCAGGGAATAACAGTCTTGAGGCCCGCCACATGCGTGAACAGCGCCTCGGGTGACTGGCTGTGCGTCTGCCCCCCGAAGATCCCGCCGCCAAACGGCGAGCGCACCGTCAAAGGTGCAATGAATTCACCCGCAGAGCGATAGCGCAGGCGCGCCGCCTCGCTGATCAGCTGATCGAGACCAGGGTAGATGTAATCGGCGAACTGGATTTCTGGCACCGGTCGCAGGCCATAGGCGCCCATCCCCACCGCCGCGCCAATGATCCCGCATTCGTTGATCGGGGTATCGAACACCCGGCTCTTGCCGAAGGCTTTCTGCAGGCCGGCGGTGGCACGGAACACGCCGCCGAAATAGCCGACGTCCTCACCGAACACGACCACATTGGGATCGCGCTCCATCATCACGTGGAGCGCCTCGTTGATTGCCTCGATCATGTTGAGGCGGCGTGTGGTGGTTGCTGCCTCGGTCATTCCGGCTTCCATTCGGGCCACTTGATCTGCCGTTCGCGGATCGCCTGTTCGGCCTGTTCCTCAAGGTGCCATGGCAGTTCCTTGTATACGTCCTCGAACATGGTGTGGAACGGGTGGTGCAGGCCGTGCCCGAGGATGCCGTTCTTCTCGGCCTCCTTGGTGGCGGCCTTGACCTGATCGACCAGCTCAGCGTCCATCGCCTGGTGCGCCTCGACCGACCATTCGCCCAGTGCCACCAGGTGCCGCTTGAGCCGGGTGATCGGATCGCCGAGCGGCCACTCCTCACGCTCCTGTGCGGAGCGATAGGCGCTTGGGTCATCGGAGGTCGAGTGGCCCTCGGCACGGTAGGTGAAATGCTCGATCAGCGTAGGGCCACCATTGGCGCGGGCGCGGTTGGCGGCCCAGCGGGTAGCGGCGTAAACTGCAAGCGCATCGTTGCCATCGACCCTGATCCCGGCAATGCCATAGCCCACAGCGCGGTTGGCAAAGGTGCTGCGCTCTGCCCCGGCGAACCCTGAGAAGCTTGAAATCGCCCACTGGTTGTTGACCACGTTGAGCACGACCGGCGCGTTGTAGACGGCGGCAAAGGTCATTGCCGCGTGAAAATCACCCTCTGCGCTTGATCCTTCGCCGACCCAGGCCGTGGCAATACGGCTGTCGCCCTTGATCGCGCTGGCCATGGCCCAGCCCACCGCCTGAGGATACTGCGTTGCCAGATTGCCGCTGATCGTGAAGAAGTTGTGATCCCGGCAGGAATACATGATTGGCAGCTGCCGACCCTTCAGCTTGTCCGCCTTATTTGAGTAGATCTGGTTGATCATCTCGGTCAGCGGGTAGCCGCGCGCCAGCAGGATGCCTTGCTGCCGATAGGACGGGAAGACCATATCATCTTCGGCGATGGCAAAGGTCGAGGCGACCGAGGTCGCCTCCTCCCCGGTGCATTTCATGTAGAAGCTGGTCTTGCCCTGGCGCTGGCCGCGGTACATCCGATCATCGAAAGCGCGGGTCAGCGCCATGACACGCAACATCCGCCGCAGCGTTTCAGGATCGAGCCTGGGGTCCCACGGACCCACCGCGCGATGATCATCCCCCAGCACCCGCACCATGCCAGTGCACAGCGGCGCAGTTTCAGCGGCCTGGCAGGTTTCGTCCGGACGCGGCAATTCGCCGGCCGGAGGGATTTCGAGAAACGAATAGTCGACCGGGTCGCCTGGCCGGAAATTCGGCTCCGGCACGTGCAGCGATAGCGGCGGCAGATTGCCGCCCGCGTTTCCGGCAGAGGTCGGGCCCTTGGCCATCCTTCGCGCTCTCCCGCCTCCAATCGTGATGGAAGCAATATTCTACGTGAGCGTTATTTTATTTCAAACCGGTTTCAACGTCAACTAGACTGCTACCGGCGCGGTCAAGGCTGCTTGTGGTGCGTAATCAGCCATTTCGAAGTCCTCGATCCGATAATCGAAGATCGAATCGGGCCGACGTGCCAGCACCAGTCTTGGCGGTGCACCGTGCGGGGTGCGCTGCAACTGCGCCTCCACCAGCTCGGTCTGGTTGAGGTACAGGTGCGTGTCCCCACCCATCCAGACCAGCTCACCCGGATCAAGATCGCATTGCTGGGCCAGAAGCCGGGTGAACAGTGCTGCGCCGAACAGATTGAACGGCAGGCCAAGCGCCACATCGCAGCTGCGCTGGTAGAGTGCGCAGTTCAAGCGGCCGTTCGAGCTAACGTGAAACTGATAGGTCTTGTGGCAGGGCGGCAGGGCCATCTGGTCCAGCTCTGCCACGTTCCAGCCCTCAACAATATGACGCCGACTGCCGGGATTACCGCGCAGGCTCTCTACCACCTGGGCCACCTGGTTGATGCCGATGTCGCGTTTGTACAAGCCCTCGCCAGTCGGAACGTAGACCGGCCAATCGACCCATTGCTTGCCATAAACCGGACCAAGATCGCCCCATTGACGGGCAAAATCCTCGTCAGCTGCGATCCGTTCGACAAATGCTTCGAGGGAAATCGCGTCACCCGTGGCCTTGACGTAAGCGGCGTGCGGCCATTCGTTCCAGATCTTTACGCCTTGCAGCACCAACGGGCGAATGTTGGTCGCGCCAGTCAGGAACCACAGAAACTCGCGCGCCGCAGTCTTCCAGTAGACCCGCTTAGTCGTCAGCAGCGGCATTGCCCCGCCCGAAAGATCGAACCGGATCTGGGTTCCAAAGACCGAGCGGGTGCCGATGCCGGTGCGATCGATGCGTTCGTCCCCCTGCTCCCAGATCTGGCGCATCAGGTCGAGGTATTGCCATTCCCAGTGCGGTTGACGGGTCTGGGAAGAGGGAATCGCAGCGCTGGCCATGGGGTGGACGATAAACAGGCAATTGCCCGCTTGCCACCCCGCACTTGCCTGACTATAGGCCCGCTCCTGCCTCGCCCCTTGCTTGAGGGGCGGATGATCGGTCGGGGAATAGCTCAGCCTGGTAGAGCACTGTCTTCGGGAGGCAGGGGCCGGAGGTTCGAATCCTCTTTCCCCGACCATTTCATCTCACAAGTCGGAAGCAGCAGCGGAACACTCGCTCTGGCTTGCCACCGCAGTCTTCGGCAAGCGGCGATCCCGACGATAAAGATCGTCGAACACCCCCAGACTTCCATCATTGCGGCTGCCGGCGGTAAAATAGGCGATGTAGATCGGGATCGGCCGGGGTAAATCGATTGTCACCGTTGCTCCCGCCCCGACCAAGGCATCGATCTGTTGCCGGGTCTGGGTGCCTTGAAGCAGGTTTTCGGCCAGACCGAGGGCATCGCCAACCCGGACGCAACCATGGCTGAAGGCCCGCACCGGGCGATCAAACAGGTCGCGGTTGGGCGTATCGTGCAGATAGACGCTGAAGCTGTTGGGCATGACCAGTTTCATCTGGCCAAGCGCGTTTTGTGGTCCGGGCTTTTGGCGCACCGATCCACCGCCCCAGACATAGCCACGCGAACGAGCCAACGCCGGCTTGTGACGGATCAGGCTGCCAACGCTTTCACGGATGATGTTGCTCGGCACTGTCCACCAGGGATTGAAATTCACCCCGGTCACCGTTGCAGAAAAGACCGGCGTGGGTGTGCTTGTCTTGCCGACGATCACCCGCCAGCCGCCCACCCGCTGCCCGGAGCGCCAGCGCCCCGCTTCAAAAGAGGCGGCGTTGACCAACAGATAGTCGTCGCCAAGCGAGAGCGGCATCCACCGCCAACGCTCCATATTGCTGGCAAGGACCTGTCGGCGAAGCGGATCGATCTCTGCCTGATAGACTTCGCGCAACCGCTGGTAGTCCGGATGTTGCGGTCGAAGCCCGATATAGAATTCGTCTACCCGCCCTTCAGCCAGCGCCACTTGCAACCGAGCAGGCAAGTTCATTTCGGTATCGGTATCGACGATCCGCCATCCTGTTCGCTCAGCCGCAGTTGCCACGCCCAGCAGATGCATCCGCGCCAGTTGCAGCGCGAGTGCCGAAGCTGCAGCATCGACCACTGTGGAATCTGCCGCCGCAATTGCCCGCTCAAGCGCGCCGGAATCCAGTGTGGGCAGGGCATCGGCTGGGGCGGCAGCTACCCACAATCTAAGCTTGCCGAGATTAGTCGGGTTCCAGGTAGGTTCCGCCGCAACGGCGTTACCGCCGCCCAGAGCCAGCAAGGTCAACGCAAACAGGGAACGCTTCATCGGCAACCATCCCTCTCAAACTTGCAAACAAGAGTAACGCTCCCCAGCTGGTCGTCAAACGAACTTCGGGATCGCAGACCCATGCAAATCAACCGGCGCCACTTCCTGGGCGCCATGGCTATCGGTAGCGCGGGGCTGGTTCCCGCGCGCAGCTTCGCCGCCACTTTGTGCGGCGATAGCCCTGCCCTGCTGCCGCAGGCCCTGGCTGCCCTTGAGCAACACTCCGACCGCATCCTGCATCGCGACCGTATCGGGATCGTCAACTTCGCCGCCCATTCGCGCTTGCCGCGCTTCCAGCTGGTCGATCTCAATGGCGGCAAGGTGCTGAAGACTATGCTGGTCGCCCACGGCAGCGGGTCCGACCCGGCGGCCTCTGGCTGGACAGAACGGTTCTCCAACCGGATGGGCTCCAACGCCTCGTCCAAGGGGGCCTTCGTCACCGGTCAGGCCTATGTCGGCAAGCACGGCCGCTCGCGCAAGCTGGTCGGGCTGGAACCGCAGAACGAAGCTGCGGAACGCCGCGCCATCGTGATCCACGGGGCGGACTATGTCGACCAGAGGATCGCGCTCAGCCAGGGCCGGATCGGCCGTAGCCAGGGCTGCTTCGCTGTTTCACGCGGCGAGATCGGCGATCTGCTGGCCATGCTGGGCGAAGGCCGCCTGCTCTACGCCTGGAAGGAAGAGGCCTAGGCGGACGAGGTCGATTCCCGCTGGAACGATTGCCGGGATTCAGTTCGCTTCGCTTGGTTTCGCGGAGGCTGGTATCCCAAGGAAAGGCGGAGGTCCTTTAGCGGACCGATAGCGCAGTTCCACGCCCTGTCTGAGCACGATCCCGAAATCTGCCATTCGTCGCGGGAGCCCTCTTTTCGCCTTCTACGACGGTCGATTGCCGAAGTGCCGCTCGACCAACGCCCGCGCATGTACCCAAAGCGCCGGCGATCCGCCGGCGATCGTTGGGCCATAGCGCTCATAGACCTGTTGCTCGGAAACGGCGTTCTCGGTCCAGGTGCCGCCTTCCGTGAGCGTGTTGAGCAGCAACGGTTGCAGCCGATCGAGTGCCTTAGCGAACCGCGCGTCGGCGCTCTCAGCCGCCTCGAACTCCTGCCAAACCGAGAGCAACCGTGCCGCTTGATCTGACGGCAGGAGGCCGAACAGGCGTTCGGCGGCCTGTTTTTCAGCGAATTCGAGCGCTGCCAAATCATGAGCTCCGTGGATCGGAGCGTCCCCCGCGTCAATTTCCACGATATCGTGGATGAGCAACATCACGATGACCCTGGCTACATCGACTTCAGCATCAGCAAGGATCAACGCGAACATAGCCAGATGCCAAGAGTGTTCCGCTGAGTTCTCCCGGCGGCTTCCACCAACGATGCGAGATTGCCGAGTGACAGACTTGAGTGCGTCTATCTCAGTGAGGAAGGCTAGTTGCTGGGTGAGACGATCTTGCATGGTTCCTTGCCTACCGGCGTAACTCGACCGACGCGACGAATAAGATATTCGCGCCTACACAAACGCTACGGTGGTCACCAACCTACCCACCCTACCGTCCGCCAAACCAACCCGCTCCCATTCGAGCGTGCTGGGAAGGATGCGCATTTCGTTGCTGCCGTTCCCTTTGGTAGGGATCGATATACGGTCAGGATCAGGGCGATCGAACCAGCCGTGATCCGCCAGCCGGTCTTCTGCCAGTACAATATCGTCTGTAGCGAACCGCCATAGCGAGCTTCCTATGAACGCATGAGCCGAAGCCCTCCATTCTTCTTCTCGCAAAGGAGAGGCCGCAAGGAGACGGTGTGTTGCGTCACAGATAAGATGTACAGGGACATTGGCGGCTTCGACCAACCTGCGAAGGGCGCGATCCGATACGGAGTCGGGGGCTACCGAGATAAAACGTCGGATTTGATGACTTATCTCGGGTGAGGGAACATGCTTCCCTGCCTCCCACCGTGAGATCAGCCCTTGAGACACGCCTAGGATTTGCGCCACATGTTCCTGCTTCAGTCCGCGCAACCGCCGGAATCGTCGCAGGCGCTGCCCAAGCTGGCGGTCGGGAATGGCGATAGTCTGTCTCACCTTTTCATCCGTGCAGCGTGTGACGGTTCGCATTCAGTGAGACTATATAAAGGGGTTTAGGAGGAAGTGTCACTAGCCGCGCTCGCCAGCACACATGAACCACTGCTTACTCGGTAGCTGACCCGAGTCTTTGGTTCAAATCCCTGAGCTTGGCTGATTTTTGGATCAGAACTGGAACTTGATCGAGACTTTCGACAAAACGCCACAAGTAAGAGAAAATCGCAAAGACATCCCCGGCCTGCGGCTTTGTGTCCGCAGTTCCCACTTGCCAAAGTGCAGCAACAAACAACACGATGACGAGCATTTCCATAAGCCCAAAGGCGGCGGCTTCTGCATCGGACAACTTGATGCGCCACCCAGCTAGGGCTTCAAAGTGACGGCGCACGCGTCTCTCGCTTCCATCAGACAGGATGCTGATTTCGCTTTCCAGGCGGTTGTTTAGTCCCCGGTTCAGAATGCTTGATCGACGGTCGAGCCAATGGCCAACCAGCAATAGGGGGCCGCCCAATGCCAAACAGGCAAATGCCAGAACCGGCTCAAGAAAAACAAGCGCAGACAATGAGATACTTAGTGCGACTGCCGCATACAGTATTCGCGAAACGTCCTCTTCGAGAAAGTTTGTGTACTCGCGCGAAAGCGATGCGCGCGCGGCAACACGTGCTGGATCCAGTCCATCAGCACGTGACTGACTGACAACCTGCGAAGCCAGGGCTGTGTAGATCCGGGTGAAGACACGCGTATCGTATCGTTTGGAAACCACCGTCAGCACCAATTGCGCTGCGTGACAGCCGACAAGCCAAAGCACTGAGCTGTATGCGCCAGATAGCATTCCGTTGATGGCTAATCCGGTTGCCAGGGGGTAAAGCAAGCCAGCGACCATGCCACTGGCGGTAAGCAGATAGGCAGCCATCAGGCGACCACGATGGGCGCGAGCAAGGTCGAAAAGCATAAGAATCTCGATTGGTCAAACAGAGGGCGCCCACAACAAATGTGGGGTGGGATGGCTTGGCGTGGATCGTGGCCGCTAAGCGGCGAGCCTTACCCTGTTCATTTGGACCTCGAAGTCTCGTCTATAACAGTTTCAAGAATAATCGAATCCCGGCAAATGCGCAATTTCGTTTTTACGTTCACCATCTGTTGCGGCGCGCAACAGCAACTCTACGCGCCGCTACCCACCTCGCAACAACTGCACGCCCCAGTCGCGCTCGAACAGATAGAGCAACAGCCGCGCTGCTTCGCCCCGCTCTCCCGTCAGCCCGCCGTCGCGCTCCATCAGCAGTCGGGCGTCATCGTGGGCCAGTGGCAGCAGCTTCTGGATCTGCTCCAAGCTGGCGACGCGGAACGGGGTATCGCCCGATTGGCGGGTGCCCAGCAGTTCGCCGCCGCCACGCAGCGCTAGGTCTTCCTCGGCCAGGCGGAAGCCATCCTGCGTTTCGCGCATCAGTGCCAGCCGCTGCCTTGCGGTTTCCGAGAGGCTTTCCCCGCGCAGGAGCAGGCAGGTGCTTTTCCCGCTGCCCCGCCCCACCCGGCCGCGCAGCTGGTGCAATTGCGCCAGGCCAAAGCGTTCAGCCTGTTCGATTACCATCAGCGTGGCATTGGGCACGTCAACGCCCACCTCGATCACCGTGGTCGCCACGAGCAGCTTCGCCTCGCCGCGGGCGAAGCGTTCCATCGCCGCGTCCTTCAGCTCTGGCCGCAGCTGGCCGTGGACCAGCACTACGGCATCGCCAAAGCGCGCCTGCAATTCGGCATGGCGGGCCTCGGCGGCGGCGAGGTCCTCGTTCTCCTGCTCGCGCACCATCGGGCAGACCCAGTAAGCTTCACTCCCACTTTCGAGGTGCCGGCCGATTGCCGCGACCACGTCGGCCTGCCGCTCCACCGCGACCACGCGGGTATCGATCGGCTGGCGGCCCGGCGGCATCTCGTCCAGCTTGCTGACGTCCATCTCGCCATATTGGGCCAGGGTCAGCGTGCGCGGGATCGGGGTGGCGGTCATGGCCAGACAATGCGGCGCGCGGCGGCCCTTTTGCGCCAGCATCAGCCGTTGGCCCACGCCAAAGCGGTGCTGCTCGTCAATCACCACCATGGCTAGGTTGCGGTACGTCACCGTGTCCTGAAAGATTGCGTGCGTGCCCACCACCATGTCGATGCTGCCATCC
>JBIIDJ010000086.1:0-10342 GCA_044238415.1 Novosphingobium sp. | reverse complement strand
CAGATTCATGATCGTGGTTGGCACGTCGACCGAGGCATTGCCCGTGATCGCCAGGTCCGGTTCCAGCGTCATCTGGAAGTCGCGGTTCTCGCTGCCATAGGCCCCGGCGCGGAAGTTGATGTTGAAGAACCGGTTGCCGATCAGCGCAACATCGCCGGGCACTTCGCCGGTGGTCACCACCGCCGATCCCAGCTTCTTGCGGGCCGCCAGCACACCGGCATCGCATGCCTGCTGCAGTCGGGACTGGGCGAGGTAGCTGCGCCCCATATCAATCCCGCCGCCAACCAGCGCCAGTAGCGGAAACAGGCCCGCCGCAAGCATTGCCAGGGTGTTGCCAGCCCGGTCAGCCGCCAGCCGTCGCAGGAATCCCTGCGCCAATACTGGCCGGCTGTGACCTTCACTGCCCCACATTGCTGGATTAAATCCCGTTATCTCAATGCATTGCTATAGGTCTTTGCGGTAACGGGGCCGCAAAGAGGGATGGTTAATTTTGCAATGATTACGGGAAAGGATTGACCTGCGCGGAGGCCACCCGGGGCTGCGCTTTAGCTGACGTAGACCGGCCGGTTGACGACGATAGTAGGCGAACCGATGCCCAGCACGCCCAAGACCCCTTGGGGAACGTAGGTCATCCGCATGTTGTAGCGGCGGGTACCGGTAATGCCGCTGGCCACTTGACTGACCTGCACGGTGACGTTGTCGATTGACAGTCCGTAGGGCGGGTTGACTGCAAGCGCGAGCATCCGGCTTTCGATCTGCTCGGTCGTGATATCGTTATCCTTCTGGTACTCGACCATCGTGTAACGCGCACTTTCGGTCACGATCGAACGCACCGCGTTGCTGGCATGCATCTGCAGCCCGACCTGCAGCACGCCCAGCATCAGCCCGAAAATGATCGGGGCGAGCATGGCAAATTCGATGATCGTGCTGCCACGATTATCGGTCCGTAGTCGGCGGATGAAGCGGATCGTGGTCATGAGATCTGCACCGTGCGCTGGACGCGATAGTTCATCGTCCGTCCCACCCCGAACTGGGTCCAGATCGGGGTATAGCTGTCGGTCAGCGTCACCTGGACATAGGTCGAGATGACTGCATTGGTGGCACAGCTGGTCTGTGCGGCGACCAGAGTGTTGCTGTTGGTGCAGCGGAACACCCTGGTCACCGCAACCTTGTCCTGGGGCAGCGATAGTGTGCTCATCAGCACCGAGCGAATGGTATTGACGTCAGTCGCAGTACCGTTCGAAACGGCCAGAACGATACCTTGCACCTCGGTCGAGCCAGCCTGTAGATCGGTCTGCCGGGCGATCATCCGGCTGACATCAAACGTGCCGAGTGCCAGCAGAACCAGCACTGGCGCGACGATGGCGGTTTCCACCACGACTGACCCGGCGGCCGCGCGCCGCAGCCGGCGCAGCATGGTCTGGACCCGGCCTGGCATCAGGCCACCAGCAGGACGCGCGGCGTGCCGCTGCCCGCGCTGTTGGTCTGGCTGGTAGTGCAGCGGGTATCGAGGTAGGCGTTACCGCGCACTTCAATCCGCGCCGCCGAAATCTGCAAGCAGGTGCTGCTGATGCTGGCCGTACCGTTAAGCCGTGCAGTGCCCGACGGCAGGTAGATCGATCCCTGGAACAGCGACGTCGAATTGCCGTTGATGATATGTGGCTGGGTCGGGTTGCTGTTCCGGGCTTCAAAGATCAACATGTTGGCATAACGGTTGGCCAAGGATGAGGAGTAACCCAGGGCTACGAAGTCCGAGGCCTGCATCGGGGTAAGCGACACCGTGTTGTTGTTGCCGCTGCCACCCAGCCGAAGTGTCGCGCCGTTCCTGAGCACAAACATCACGTTGGAGCCGGTAACGGTGAAGTTACCCGTCAAGTCGAGCGCGCCACCATTGATCACATAAATCCCGGAACCGAACACAGTGCGGCAACTCACGGTCAGCCCGCCGTTGTAAGTGCCGGCGAGTGGTGAGGCTTGCGAATTCTGGCCACGGCCAGTGCAACTATAAGTCCGGGGGGTGGTGTTATCCGGCGGCGTGAGGTCGCCAAAGGTATCGGTCAATCCGGTGACCCGTTCGGTCAGGACCGATTCGTTGGCCGCAGGCACCGAGGCTGTGCCGCAGGTTGCGATCGAATCGGTGACCACCGTAGCTGAACCGTCGATCATGATGGCATCATCAGAGCAGGACAGTGCGGCGAGGCCGCAGCGCGCCTGGACATTGGCATTGCCGCCAACCTCGAAGGTCGTCCCTGAACCGCCAGTCGCGATCAGGCAGGCATTGTAATTGGCACCGGCCTGGAAGCTGGCCTGGGCCGTGACGCCGATGGTTACGGCCGAACCGGTGAGGAAGCTGGAGAAGGGCAGGCGGCGGGTGGCCGAAGCCGCAAGGATCACGCTGTTGTTGTTGCCATTGGAATAGTTTGCCAGTTGGAACGTGGGATTAGTGGCAAAGCCGCGGGTCAGGGCCAGGTTGTTCTGGAAATCCTGCTGGCCGCGGGTGCGGAAATTGTCGCGGTTGGCGGGCGTGGCCAGCGCCCAGGCGGCGGCAAGCGCCCCCTGATCGGCAGCCTGCTGCATTTCACGCTTCCACGAATACCATTGGGCAATGTCGACGGCAGCACCGGCCCCGCCGATCAGAACCGGCACGCCTGCGGCCATCAGCATGATGGCATTACCGCTGGCATCGCGGCCCAGTTTTCGCAGCCTATTGGCGATCCGAAGCAGCATCTGTCCCTCGTCCGGCTAGAGTCCTTCCAGATGTGTTTAGCGCACCATCCTCTATGCCCTTTGAAGGAGCGTGGTTAAGGAGAGTTAAATTTCCTGATTGAGACCCCGACAGTTTTACAGGCCGCAATGACCGAAACGACCGACATCCTCGCCGAATTGCCCAGCCCGTCGCGGCTCGCGCTGGTTTATGCGCCAGCCACTGCGCGCGCGCAGGTGCAGGATCTGCTGCTACTTGACGCCCGACTGGCAGCGATCGTGCGGCGTTCGCGTGAGCCGTTGCTTGGGCAAATCCAGCTGGCGTGGTGGCGCGAGCAGCTCCAGCGCGAACCGGCGGCACGCCCGATTGGCCAACCACTGCTCGCCGCGCTTAGCCAATGGCGCGATGGTGGCCGGGCACTGACGGTGCTCGTTGATGGCTGGGAAGGCCTGATCGGCGACGAATCCGTCGAAACTTCAGCCATGCAGGCGCTGGCAAAGGCGCGCGGAGAAAGCTGGGCGGTATTGGCGGGCGAGTTGCAGCTGCCAGTCGTCGCTGAAGCTGAACGGGCCGGGCGCGAATGGGGCATTGCCGACCTGTGCGCCGGACTGGGTGCCGGGCCTGAGCGCGATATGGCCAGGACGCTGGTATTGCAGGAGGCGTGGCAGGCGGCAGATCTGCCTCGTCCGCTGCGCAGCCTCGCCATCCTGCATGGTCTCGCGCGGCGCAGCAAAGGAGGCCCCCTGCTTAACGGACCGCTGGCCTTGGCAGCTGCCGTCCGGATTGGCATCATCGGCCGTTGACGATCCCAGGGAGATGCGCAGATGAATCGTACCGTGATCGGCGCTGTGGCCGCCCTGCTGCTGGCTGCTGCAGGGATGTTCTGGTGGCAGGGCCGGGCGATGACCGAAAGTGCTGCTCCGCCGCCGCCGACCCTGGCCGAAATTCCCGACGAGATGTCGCTGGATGCCATTCCGAACGAGGACGGGGAGGGCCTGATCGGTCCGGCGCTGCCCGAAGTGGACGAGGATACCCGCGAAGAACGCCGCTTCAACCGCCTGGACCGCAATCGCGACAATCAGATCAGTCGCTCTGAGGCATTGCAGCCCCGCGTCGCCGCCTTTCGCAAGTTGGACAAGGACCGCAATAACCTGCTGAGCTTCGAGGAGTGGGCGGTAGCCACCTCGAACCGCTTCAAGGGCGCCGATGCCAATGGCGATGCGGCGCTGACACGGCAGGAATTTGCCACGACGCGGCCCAAGCAGACCCAGCGCCCGGATTGCCGCTGCTGACATAAAAGGCCCGCCCGAACTGGTCGGACGGGCCCATCAGCAGTGGAAAACGATCAGAAGCGGTAGTTAATGCCGACGCGCACCAGGTGCAGTCGCAGGTTCTGCTGCGCGGTTTCAGTATAGGCTGGGCTGGTGAAGGCACTGCCCGGCAGATAGGCCGTGGCGTAGGTTTCCTTGCCCTGCTTGCTGTAATCATAGCTCAACCGGGCCGACAGGTTGTCCGTCAGTTTCTGCTCAACCCCGCCGCCGACGATGAAGCCATCGAGCGTCCGATCAACCGAGCCGGCCTTCAGGTAATTGCCATTGGACCGCAACGACAGGCCAAGCTGCGCGCGAGTCCAGGCCCAACCACCACTGGCATAGACCAGAGTATCGCCCAGGCTAAGGCCAGCACGCCCCTTCAGCGCAAACATGTGCTTGGGATCGACTGTGTTCGTGATGGTATAGTTCAGCCCCGGCGTTGCTGTTAGCGGACCGCGCGAAACGGTCTGGCCACCATTGAGGAGAGTAAACTCGCCCTCAAGGCCGACCACCAGTTCGCCGGCCTGGTAGTTGAAGCCGATTTGAGCGCCGGCATTGACATCACCGTCGCGCTGGCGGGCTCCGGCATTGTTGGTCACGAAATTGCGCAGCGACGCGGTTTCTGCAGACCATTGGCCGCCAAGGGTCACATCGGTTGCTGATCGGGCCTGTGTGTAGCCACCCTGGATGCCGGCGTAGACACCGCTCCAGTCCTGCTCGTCATCGGCCAGAGCCGGTGCAGCACTGGCGAGAAGTGCGGCGGTTACGACAAAACGAAGATTGCGCATTTTTCCTCCTTGAACATCGGAGCCCCCATGTTCCCTGTGTGCAGGGTGCATAAGGAGAAAATCTGCCTATGCGGAATACGCTGGAATGTACTGGTGCACATTTATGCGAATTCACGACCGACCTAAATTACATGAACCACGGATTAATAAAGTAATTAGTCGATCATACTCCAAATAGTATTTGTAATGATTTGTCATTTCTTATGAAAATATCAGCGTTAGGGCAAATACTCAGTTGATCATATCGTGCGAAAATTTGCTCTAAATGCAAACGCCCGCCCGGCGTAACCGGGCGGGCGCAGGCCGTCTAACGAGCTTTTACTTAGAAGTGGTAATTGATCCCCACGCGCACGAGATGCAGGCGCAGGTTCTGGTTGATCGTTTCTGAATAAGGGGGCGTCACAAAAGCGCTGCCAGGCAAATAGGCGGTATTGTAGGTCTTATCACCTTGATCGGCATAGTGATACGACAGCCGCAAGCCGATGTTGCTGCCAAGCCGATGTTCAATGCCGGCCCCGACGATGAAACCGTCGAAGGTCCGGTCAACAGTGCCGCCTTTAAGGTAATTGCCGTTGGAGGTGATGCCCGCACCGACCGCTGCCTTGGTCCAGGCCCATCCGCCTTCTGCATAGAACAGCGTGCTGCCGGAGCTTGCGCCCAGCTTCGCCTTCAAGGCGAACATGTGTTTGGGGTCGATGGTGTTGCGATAGGTATAGCTCAGGCCAGGAAAAACGGTTGTGGCAATCGGACCACGCGAAATGGTTTCGCCACCGTTGAGCGCGAGGAACTCGCCCTCAAGGCCCAGCACCGCCCCACCGGTCTGGAAATTGTAGCCGATCTGCGCGCCGAAATTGAGATCGCCGTCAGACTGCTTGGTGCCAAGGTTGGTGGTAACTTCGTTGCGCAGTGCAGCGGATTCCGAAGTCCAGGCACCGCCCAGTGTTGCAGTGGAATCCGATTTGACCGAGCTGTAACCACCCTGGACGCCAATATAGCCGCCGGTCCAGTCATCTTCATCCTGAGCCAGAGCCGGACTGGCAGCCAGAGCAAGTGCCGACGCTCCAATAGCAAAAATCGATCTCATGTGTTCCTCCCTCATTGGTGCGAGCCAACTGGGGGGTTCTTAGCATCCCGGCACTACCCAAACTTGTAGGAAGGCGACCTTTTTTGTCAGCCTTGCCAGGCAGTAAGATCGGCCTTGGCTCGCGAGGTATAGGCTTCCTTGCGGACCTTTTTCTTCACGTCTGGCGAAACCGGCGGGAACAGGCCGAAATTGACATTCATCGGTTGGAAGCTGTCCGCTTCAGCATCGCCGGTGATATGCGCTAACAGCGCGCCCAGCGCAGTGGTGCGGGGCGGTGCCGTCCAGACCCGGTCTGTCACTTCGGCGGCGGTCATGAGTCCCGCCAGCAGGCCCACTGCGGCGCTTTCGACATAGCCTTCGCAGCCAGTGATCTGTCCGGCAAAGCGGATGTGTGGCGCGCCTTTAAGCCGCAGCTGGCGATCAAGCAGAGTGGGCGAATTGAGAAAAGTGTTGCGGTGCAGCCCGCCCAGCCGGGCGAACTCGGCATTCTCCAGCCCGGGGATGGTCCGGAACACACGGACCTGTTCGGCATATTTCAACTTGGTCTGGAAACCGACCATATTCCACAGCGTGCCCAGCTTGTTGTCCTGGCGCAGCTGGACCACGGCATAGGGCCACCGCCCATTGGGATGCTCCGCTGTCGCCCAGTGCGGGTTGTCGAGCCCGACCGGCTTCATCGGCCCGAACCGCAGGGTTTCCACCCCGCGTTCGGCCATCACCTCGATCGGCATGCAGCCGTCGAAATAGGGGGTATTGGCCTCCCACTCGCGGAACTCGGTCTTCTCGCCCGCCAGCAATTCCTCGCGAAAGGCCAGGTACTGGTCCTTGGTCATCGGGCAGTTAATATAGTCGCGCCCGTCGCCGCCCATTGCGAGCGAGGCCTCAGCCCCCTTGTCCCAGCGGCTGGCCATCCAGGCGACATCCATATTGATGGACTCGTGGTAGACGATCGGGGCGATCGCATCGAAGAAAGCCAGGCTTTCGGCGCCAGTCGCCGCCCCGATCGAATGGGCCAGCGCCTCGGCCGTCAGCGGCCCGGTGGCAACGATGGTCAGGCCGGCGGCGGGCAGCACGTCGATCCGCTCGCGCACGACTTCCAGCGTTGGCTGGGTGGCCAGCGCCGCTTCAACTTCGGCGGAGAAGACATCGCGATCCACCGCCAGTGCCGATCCGGCCGGCACGCGCGCCTTGGCGGCTGCGGCCATGATCAGCGAATCCAGCTGGCGCATCTCGTAATGGAGCAGGCCAACGGCGTTCTTCTCGTCGTCGTCGGAGCGGAAGGAATTGGAGCAGACCAGTTCGGCCAGCCCCGCCGTCTGGTGCGCGGGCGTCATGTCGCCGCTGCCGCGCATTTCCGACAGGCGGACCTTCAGGCCGCGCCGGGCAAGCTGCCAGGCGGCCTCGCTTCCAGCCATGCCGCCGCCGATGATGTGAACGTCATATGCCATGCCCGCGCCCCTAACGCTTGCAAGGCCGACAATCCAGCGGCAAGCCTGCGCGCGGGAAGGGGAGACCAAATGCCGCATCGTGCCCTGATCGAGAAACGTCCCTGGTTGCTGGCCAGCCTGGCCGCCGGGATAGGCTACTGGCTGGCCAAGGACTTGGCCCTGCCGGGTCTGTTCCTGATTGCGCTGAAGGGCACCGGGGTGGCCCTGCTCGCGCTTTATGCCCTCGCGCGGCACAAGGGGCGTGATGCCAATACCATAGCTGCGGTCATGGCCTTTGGCGCGCTGGGCGATGTGCTGATCGAATTCCGGCTGGAAGCCGGGGCCGTGGCCTTCCTGATCGGTCACCTGATCGCGATCCGGCTGTACTGGCAGCATCGCCGCGCCAATCCTTCGGGCAGCCAGCGCGCCGCGGCGGCGGCCTTGCTGGTGCTGACCCCCCTGGTTTCGTTCCAGCTCGGCGGGGCGCTGGTGGCAGTCTATGCGCTGGGGCTGGGAGCCATGGCGGCAACGGCCTGGCTCAGCACCTTCTCGCGCTATCGGGTCGGGCTGGGCGCGGTCATGTTCGTGATCTCGGACCTGCTGATCTTCGCGCGGATGGGCGTGCTGGCGCAAAGCCCGCTGCCGGATCTGCTGATCTGGCCGCTCTATTACTTCGGGCAATTCCTGATCTGCATCGGAGTGGTCGGCGAATTGCAGCGGCGGGCGGCGGCTTGAAAGCTTGCCGCTTTGCCGCAGCTGACCTAGGGCGCAAGCCATGAGCACCTGCCAGCTTTACCTGATCTCGCCGCTCGAAGTCGGCGGCAATTTTCCGGAACGGCTCGCCCGCGCGGTCGATGCCGGGCCGGTCGCTGCGTTCCAGTTCCGCGTGAAAGGCATCGATGAGCATGAGGCGGCGCGCCTGGCTGCACCGCTCCAGGCAATCTGTGCCGAGCGCGAGGTGGCGTTTATCGTCAACGACTCGATCAGCCTCGCTAAGCGCATCGGTGCCGATGGCGTCCATCTGGGGCAGGATGACGGCACTGTTGAGGAAGCTCGCCAACGGCTGGGACGCGAGGCACAGATCGGGGTCACCTGTCACGACAGCCGCCACCTGGCGATGGAAGCGGGCGAGGCGGGGGCGGACTATGTTGCCTTCGGTGCTTTTTTCCCGACCACGACCAAGGACGTGAAGCACCAGGCGGGGACCGATCTGCTCGAATGGTGGCAGGCGATCATGGAGATTCCTTGCGTGGCGATTGGCGGGATCACGCCGGAAAACTGCGCGCCGCTGGTCCGGGCCGGGGCCGATTTCATCGCCGTTTCCGGTGCTGTCTGGAATGGCGACGAAGTCGCCGCCATCCAGGCCTTCACCAAGGTGCTGGCAGCCGACTAGCTGTTGTTCTGCACCCGGCGGACGCAGCGCAGGTTGGTCTCGTTGCCAGCCGCGTCGATCTCGCGCAGGAAATTGTCCGATAGTCGGATGAACCGCTGGCCTTTCTTGGGGCCGCTGGTCATGGTTACGGTATCGCCCGTGAGCAGGTAGGTGCCGCGGCCCTGCGCATTCGAATAGCGCGAGGAATTATGCACGGTGAAGCTCTGCCCGTCCTGCCGGATTCCGGCCGGACCGGTAGCATCCCCCGGCAGCTCGCACGTGTAGTCACCCTGCTGGAGAGTGCCGATTTGCCCGCCGGGCGTGGCCAGGGCCGGGCCGGCGGCAAGCAGAGAAAGGATGATGGTCGTTCTGGTCATGGGCTTTCCGATAGAAGCCGGCGCTTAGCAGTAGCTGAACCGACTGGCCATAGCCGCACCTTGCCCCGGCGGCGTGCAAGCGCTAAGGGCGCGCCTTCACCCGCCTCTGGCGGGCGGTTCTTTCTCAACCTTGAAGGCAGCGGCACATGGCCAAGATCAGCGGCGTGGACATCCGTCCCGGCAACATTCTCGAATACGAAAAGGGCATCTGGAAGGTTGCCAAGACCCAGCACACCCAGCCAGGCAAAGGCGGCGCCTTCATGCAGGTCGAGATGAAGAACCTGATCGATGGCCGCAAGACCAACGTCCGTTTCCGTTCGGAAGACCGCGTTGAGCGGGTCCGGCTCGATACCAAGGATTTCCAGTTCCTCTACGCCGATGGCGACGATCTGGTGTTCATGGATTCGGAAACCTATGAACAGATCACGCTGCCTTCTGACCTCCTCGGCGATGCCGCAGCGTTCCTGCAGGACGGGATGACCGTGTTGCTTGAAATGTACGACGAGCGGCCGATCTCGGTCCAGCTGCCGGAACAGGTCGAAGCCACCATCGTTGAAGCCGATGCCGTCGTGAAGGGGCAGACCGCCTCGTCCAGTTACAAGCCGGCGATCCTCGACAACGGCGTGCGCGTGATGGTGCCGCCGCACATCGAAAGCGGCACCCGGATCGTGGTTGACGTGTATGAGCGCTCCTACGTCGGCAAGGCTGGCTGACCCCGGTCATGGCAGCCATTTCCGGCCTCATTCGCGTGATGGAAAAGGCCGCCCGCAAGGCGGGTGGCCGCCTGCGGCGTGACTTCGGCGAGGTCGAGCACCTCCAGGTCAGCCGCAAGGGTCCGGCGGACTTTGTCTCCAAGGCCGATCAGCACGCCGAGCGTACCCTCTGGGATGAGCTGCGCGCCGCGCGGCCGGGTTGGGGCTTCCTGATGGAAGAGGGCGGCGAGATTGCCGGTGAAGACGGCAAGCCGCGCTTCATCATCGATCCGCTCGACGGCACCAGCAACTTCCTCCACGGCATCCCGCACTTCGCGATCTCGATCGCGGTGCAGGAGCCGCGTTTGGACGGGAAGGGCTGGGGTGAGATTACCGCTGCACTGGTCTATCAGCCGGTTACCGATGAAAGCTTTTGGGCGGAAAAGGCGCGCGGGGCCTGGCTACAGGACCGCCGCCTGCGTGTTTCTTCGCGCCGGCACCTCGATGAAAGCCTGATCGCCACCGGCATTCCCTTCGCTGGACGCGGTGACAGCGCGGAATGGATGAAGATCTATGCCGCGCTGG
>JBIIDJ010000085.1:0-10355 GCA_044238415.1 Novosphingobium sp. | reverse complement strand
CCCTTACTTGCGCAGCCGCACGGCTGAGCTCTGGCCGTCGTCAATCCGGATGATTGCGCCGGTCACGCATTCGCTCGCCGGGGCCACAAGGTAGAGCAGGGTCGAATCCATCTGTTCAGGCACCGGCACGCGCTGGCGGGCGAGGTGCGGCGCGGGGTTGCCGCCCATCCGCTCGAACATCCCGTCGGTCATTTCCGAAACGAACATGCCTGGCGCAATGGCGTTAACGTTGATGTTGTAGGGCGCCCATTCGACGCTCAGCGCCTCGGTCATGCGGGCGATCGCGGTCTTCGTCACAGCATAGAGCGCCGCGCCGCTGCCGTCATAGCGGAAGTGGGCGACCGAGCTGATGTTGACCATCCGGCCGGGCTTGCCCGCTGCGATCAGACGCCGCGCCACTTCGCACGACAGGATCCACGGGCCGCGCAGGTTCACGCCCAGCACGTTGTCGATCAGGTCCAGGCTCATCTTGTGAGCCCGCTGGGCATCGGGCATCCCGGCATTGTTGATCAGGATGTCGACCGTGCCGAAGGCTTCCTCGGCCGCTGCCACTGCCGCAATCATCGAATCCGCGTCAGTCGCGTCCATCTGCACGGCCATGGCCCGGCCGCCGGCAGCGCGGATCTTCTCAGCCAGCGCCTCTAGCCGGTCCTTGCGCCGCGCCGCGAGCACCACGGCCGCACCCTGGCTGGCCAGCACTTCGGCAAAACGCGCGCCAAGGCCGGACGAGGCGCCGGTGACAAGGGCGACGCGGCCGGTCAGGTCGGACGAGTTATACGGCAGGGGATATTCGCTCATCTCAGGCTCCCGCTAGGCTGGGCGGTTTAACCGCTCGGTTAAACCGCACCATGCATGGGCCAGGGCGACTTGGCAAGGTTCAGCTGGTGGCGGCCTCCACCACATCGCGCAGCCGGTCTTTGCCGAACCACATCTCGTTGTCGATAAAGAAGGTCGGCACGCCAAAGGCCCCGCGGGCCACGGCGCTTTCGGTGCTGGCGACCAGTTCGCCCTTTACGCCCTCGTCCTGCACCAGCGCGCCCAATGCTGCCGCATCCAGCCCAGCCTTGGCGAGGACATCGGCCCAGACCTCCGGATCGTCGAGCTTGAGGCCATCCTGCCACAGCGCGGTATACATCGCCTCGCGATAGGCCGGGCCGCAACCCAGCCGTTCGGCGGCGACTGCCCCGCGCATTGCCAGCAGGGTGTTGACCGGGAAATGGGGGTTGAGCCGGAACCCGGTGATCCCGTGGCGCACCATGAAGCGGTCCATCTCCAGCCGGTCATAGGCCACCTTGGCCTCGACATGGCCATAGGTCATCAGTGGCGGGCGGTTGCCGGTGGCCTTGAAGATCCCGCCCAGCAGCACCGGCACATACCGGAACCGGACCTTGCCCTGTGCTTCAATCGTGGGGATCGCGCGGTGGACGAACCACGAATTGGGTCCACCGAAATCATACAGAAACTCGATCTCGCCGGTCATCACCACTTCTCCCCATAGGGCCGGATTTCCTGTTCGAAAGTCCAGGCTGCCTTGGGCTGCTGGTAAAGCGCCCAATAGGCTTCCGCCACGGCTTCGGGCGGCATCAGCAAGTCGGGCTGGGCAGCCAGCGCTTCGGCCCCAATCCGCTCAGTCATGCGGGCGCGAACCCATTCAGTATCTACGCCCGCGTCGATCACCAGATGGGCGACATGCAAACCCTGCGGCCACAGCTCGCGCGCAGCCGATTGCGCCATAGCGCGCAGCCCCGCCTTGGCGGCAGCGAAAGCGGCATAGCCGGGATTGCCGCGCAGGCCGGCGGTTGCCCCGGTGACGAAGATCTTGCCCTGCCCACGCGGCAACATCAGCCTCGCTGCTTCGCGCACCGTAGTGAACCCGGCAAAGCAGGCCATTTCCCAGACCTTGCGGAACACGCGGTCGGTCGTTTCGGTCAGCGGGAATTGCACGTTGGCGCCGACGTTGAAGACGACGAGATCAAGTGGAGCGATCGCCTCGGCCTCGGCCAGGAAGGCGGTCACGTCCTCACTTTCGCGCGCGTCGAGACTGCGGCCGGTGATGCGTTCGCCCAGCAAAGGCGGCAGCTTGTCGCCATTGCGGCGGCCGACATGGATGTGAAAGCCCGCTGCGGCAAAGCGGCGAGCTATGGCCGCGCCGATGAAGTCCCCGGCACCGATCACCGCGACCGAGCCGGTCATTTGCGGTCGACCGGGATCACCGCGACGGTGAAGCGCGAAATGCAGACCAGCTTGCCCGCCTCATCCTCGATCCGGATCGTCCAGACCTGCGTCGTCCGCCCCAGCGCCTCGGGCCGGGCCGTCGCATAGACCCAGCCGGAATAGGCCGGGCGGATGTGGTTGGCGTTGATTTCCATGCCCACGGCAACGAACTTTTCCCGGTCGACGCAATAACTGGCGGCAACCGAGCCGATCGTTTCCGCCAGCGCTACCGAGGCCCCACCATGGAGCCGTTTGAAGGGCTGCTGGGTACGCTCGTCGACCGGCATTCGCGCCCGGATCCAGTCATCGCCACAGTCGACGAATTCGATGCCGATATGTCCGGGCAGGGCATTTTCGCCCAGCGCGGTCATGGGTTGCAGCGGCGGGCGCACGCCGCCCCACCAGATCGATGCGTTGCTCATTGCAACTTTCTGGCGGAAAGCGTTGCGGCTGTAAACCGGGTCAGGCGGCCTCGGTTACCTTGTTCCTGGCGCGGACCCCGTCATAAACGAATTCGCTGCCATCGAGATCGATGAAGGGAATCTCGCCCCGCTCGCGCCAGTAGTCCTGATTGTGCCGCCATTCGGGTTTATCGCCCCGGCGCGGCATCAGCTTCAGCCCGCGCATCAGATAGCTCGGATTGAAGTTGTCGGTCTCGATCCAGTCGCACAGCTCCATGTCGCGGTCCTCGTCGCGCAGCGCCACTTCGACCCGCTTCACCCCCTTGGCATCCATGTGGTTGAGCAAGTGGCAGACGAAATCGCCCATCATGTCGACCCGCAAGGTCCAGCTCGCGCGGAAATAGCCCATCACCCAGGCCATGTTGGGCACCCCGGTGAACATCATCCCGCGGTAGTTGATCGTCTCGTGCCAATCGACCTGCTTGCCATCGACGAAGAACGGGATGCCCCCCATCATCAGCAGATTGAAACCGGTCGCGGCGACAATGATGTCCGCCTCGATCTCCTGCCCGGATTTGGTCCGCACGCCGGTTTCGGTAAAGGTTTCCAACTCGTCGGTGTGTACTGTCAACTTGCCTGCCACCGCCGCGCGGAAGATGTCGCCTTCCGGGCAAAAAGCGAGGCGCTGCTGCCAGGGGCGGTACTTCGGCGTGAAGTGCGGCTCGAACTCGAAGTCCTCCTTGCCAGTGAAGGCGCGGACCAGCATCCGCAGCTCCTCGATCACCACTTCGGGCTCGTCGATGCAGCGCTGCGTCATGGCATGCTGGTCATGCATGATCTGCGCACGGACCACGCGGTGGATGGTCGGCTCGTCGATCCCGCCGGCACGCAGCTTGTCGGCCAGCTCGTTTTTGTTCTCACTGCAGAAGAAATAGGTCGGCGAGCGCTGCAGCATGGTGACGTGCGCAGCCTTTTCGGCAAAGGCCGGGATTACCGTGGCGGCGGTCGCGCCCGATCCGATGACCAGCACGCGCTTTCCAGTATAATCGATCTTGGGATCCCACAACTGGGCATGGACCAGCAGGCCCTTGTAGCGATCCTTGCCCGGCCAGTCGGGCATGTAGGGCTTTTCGTGATCATAATAGCCCTGGCACATCCACAGGAAGTTGCAGGTAAACACCGCCTGGGCGCCGTCGCTGGAACGGGTCGCCTCAATCGTCCAGAGGTTGGCCTGACTGTCCCACGCCGCCTTGGTGATACGGTGGCCATAACGGATGTGCGGAGCGATCCCGTTTTCCTCGATCACCTCGCCCATGTACTTCAGGATTTCCTCGGCACTGGCGATCGGCGCGCCGATCCAGGGCTTGAAACGATAGCCGAAAGTGTAAAGGTCGCTGTCCGAACGCACGCCGGGATACTTGTGGGTTTCCCAGGTTCCGCCGAACGTGTCCTTCATTTCCAGGATCACATAGGATTTGCCCGGGCACTGGTCCTGCAGGTGATAGGCCGAACCGATGCCGGAAATCCCGGCTCCGACGATCAGCACGTCGACATGGGTGGCGGCATTGGCGGTTGGCTTGGCAGTGGCAACAGCGCTCATCGGCGAATCTCCTCCCGGGCACTTAACCGTGCGATTAAGCGCTCATTGGAACCGCTTGCCAAGCCCGTAATTGATGCGCGTCAATCCCGTGTCACGGCACCCGGCGCAGCGCCAGCAGCTTGGGTTTGATTTCCGCAAAAGGGGTCCGCCCCGAACTAGCGTGAAGCTGTATGCGGAGGTTGCGGCGCAAATAGTGCAGCGAGGTGCCGTTATCCTGCTGATCGTGGAGATAGGCACTGTCAGGATCGCCCGCCAGCACTTCGATCCTGCCGCCGCCCGACAGGCGGGTCATCCCTTGCCGTGCCGGGGCGATCTGCGCGGGATCGATCCAATAGGCGGTGACGCGCAGATCGTTGTCGCTGCCGGAATAAATGCAATCGGCCATGCCATAGCCTTCCAGCTGTGCCGTACTGGCCTTGCCCGCGCTGACGGTGAAGCCCAGGTTGGCGGCGATCTCATCCGGGGTGAAAAAGCAAACCTGCTGTGCCAGCTCAGCCTTGGTCATCGCCCCGCCCGGAATTTCCGTCGTCGCGACCGGGGGCGGCGGGGCAGATGTAGCGCCAGAAGGCGCTGCGGCTTGTTCACTGGCGGACGGGGGCGGTTCGCTGCCACAGCCGGACAGCAGGGCCAGCGCGGCGCAGAAGATGGACAAGCGGTGCATCGGGCGATCTCCCTCTCGGTGCCTATCGCTCCGACCATGTCGCCGATCTTGCAGCAATGCGCTATGCAAACGGGTAGCAAAGGCTTGAACGCAAAGGGTTCGCTGCTAGACTTGGCAGAACGATGACGGGCGCGCTTACCCTTGACCGGTTCGATCAGACTGTGGCCGATATCTATGAGGCTGCGCTCGATCCGGCGCATTGGGATGTGGCGATGGGCGGGATCGTCAACCGCAATGCCCCAACCGGCTGGGAGGTGGCGTTCCTGATCTGGGAACGGATCGCCCCGCCAGGCGGCCGGTTCGTCGGCACGTTCGGGGTTAACGAATTCGCCCGCGCGGGTTATCTCACTGCCTTTGCCGGGCGTCAGCCGTGGAGCATCCACGCCCACGGCCTGCCGGTCGGCACGCTGGTTCACAGCGATGAGCTTTTGCCGCGCGAACAGTTCAAGGCCTGCGATCTCTATCAGCGTTTCCTGTCAAGCTGGGGCCTGGAAGCGGCACTGATCGGTATTGTCGACCGGTCCGGACCAGAGCGGCTGGGGCTGGTCTTACCGGGCGGGGCCGAAGATCCGGGCCCCGAACTTTACGAAACGGTCCGCCGCTGCCTGCCGCACATTCAGCGCGCCACCCGGATTAGTCGCAAGCTGGGCGAGGCCAGCCTCCGCGCCGATAATGCCGAGGCGGTGCTGCAACGCACCCCCAATGTCACTTTGGTGCTGGGCGCAGACCTGGGCATCCAGTTCGCCAATTCGCGGGCCGAAGCCTTTTTGATGAATGGCCACGCCGATAGCCCCGGCGGACGGCTGCGGCTGCGCAATGCCCGGGCCCAGGCCGCGCTCCAGGCGCTTGCCGATGGAAGCGATCAATCGCCAAGCCAGGCCTTTACGCTCGAGGCCGAAGGTCTGCCCCCGTTCCGCATGCTGGCAATGCGGATCGCCGCCCCGATTGCCGAAACGCTGTGCGGACCGGTGGAAGGCGGCACGGTGCTGCTGGTTGGCCATGCCCATGCCGGCGGGGTGCCGGTGGAAATGCTGGACCACTATGCCAGCTGGTTCGATCTTACCCCCACTGAAGCGCGGTTGGCGGCGATGCTGGCCCAGGGTCATTCGCTGGAAGACTATGCGCGCAACCGGGCCGTTACGGTCAACGCGGGCCGGTTCCTGCTGAAGAACATCTTCGCCAAAACCGGGGTTAGCCGCCAGGCCGAGCTGGTAGCACTACTGCGCGATGCCCCCGATGGCTGGATTGCCGCTCCCGATCAGCCACGCCTGTCCGACTGATCTCTGCGCCCTACCGAAACGGGTAGGGCCGCACCCGCACAATCCCTGCATCCTGCCCTTCCGGCGTAACTGCGGGAGAGCGGCAATGCGGATTTGGCACAAGGCGGCTTTGGGACTGACGGGGGGACTGGCGGCACTGGCGCTGGCTGCCCCGCAGGCCGGTCGCGCGCAGGTGGCGGTCGCCCGGCCGGTTGATGGCAGCCTGACCCAGCGCCAGCAGCAGGACCTGGGCGGACCGCGCGGACCGGCGCCGGGGTTCTACCGGCTGCGCAACCTGCATTCGGGCCTGTGCCTGGTGGTGCGGCCGCGCACCAAGGCGGTGCCGGGGGTCGGCATCCCGGGCCTGCCAGACAATCTGGCGCATATGGCGCAAGAACCTTGCGACCAGGGTCCGGCCCTTGCCCGCTTGAGCGAATTCGCGGTTCTGCCGCACCTTGTCGGCGGCTATACGATCCGCACCACTGTAGAGATCGGGTCTGACCGCCCAGCCGCCCCCGGCCAGATTACCGCCTGTGCAACAGTGGCGCGCGGGGTAATCCTTGGCCCGCCGCGGATCGACTTTCATCCATGTGACATCGACGAAGGCCGCAGCGACTGGTCTTTTGCCGGAGTGGCCGATCAGCGCTTCAGCTTGGTTCCCCGATCAGCTGGCAATTTTACCGTAGCGATCGGCGGCGGTGATTGCTGGGCGCTGCGCAATGCCTCACGCGAACCACTTACCGATGTCATCAGATGGTCGTGCACGGGCGGGGCCGATCAGGTTTACGGGCTGGAGCTGGTGCGCGCGCTGCCCGCTGGGACAGAGGCGGGGCTGTTCCGGGCCGATACCTGGTATCCCACTGCGAGCGGCTATCGCTGGATCCGGGGCGCGGGCGGGGTTTCATTTCAGGGCGCACCCTATTCGCAGTTCGACACGGCCAACGACAACGGTGCGTACTGCGCCAAGCGCTGCGCTGAGCTCGATCAGTGCAAGGCCTGGACCTGGATGGGTGCCGCTTATGTGATCGGCTCTAACGATCCGCCGCGCTGTGCCTGGTACGATCAGGTTCCCCCGGCAATCAATCGCGGTGAAGGAGAGCGCACACGGGTGCGCAGCGGGGTGGTGCGGTGATCCGCCTGCGGTCTGGCGTGCTGCTGCTGGGCGGGATTGTCCTGGCCGGGGCAACACCAGCGATGGCCCAGAAGGCTGGAACAATGCGGTTCAAGGCCCCGCCCGCTGCCGCGCCAAAACCACCACCCGAACCCGTTCTGCCCGATGCCCAGGGCTGCCCAGTTCCACCAGGCCGCGAGACTGCGGCAGACTGGCGCCCGCCACCAATCCCGCCCAAGGTGGCCCAGGGCGGCGAGGCTGCCGCTGATTGGCGTCCGCCACCAATCCCACCGCGCGATCCCAATTGTGCGCCCGCAACCTCCGAAAGCGCCGACTGGCGTCCTCCGCCGATCCCACCCAAACGCTGATCCCGCCCAAGCGCCGATCCCGTTCTTCATGGAGCCGATCCGATGCCTAAGCTCAAGTCCGCCCTGTTGGGCCTGCTCGCCGCTTTCAGCCTGGCCCCTGCGCCGCTCTTGGCTCAGGTCCAGCCGCCACCTGGCAACTGGTTGCCGCAAGCTCCGCCGCTGGCGCTTCAGGTTGAACAGGCGCGTGACAACTTTCTGGGTCCGGATTTCTGGTCCGATCCCGGACCGGCCACGTACCAGTTGCAGGTGGCGGGAACCAGCTTGTGCCTCAACCGGCAGAGCGGCGATACCCGCGCCCAGATGCCCTATCTGCAGACTCGCACCTGCAATGCGGCGGTGTTCGATCAGAGCTTTGAGCTCTCGCCCGCAGCGGTCGATACCCCATTGTGGCCGGCGACTACCAATGTGCGCTGGCGGGTGACGATCCGCGGTGAATGCGCGGGCGTGGCACGCGGCGTGCTGATCGGAGCGCCGCGGATTGACATCAATCCCTGCGGGATGCCGGCCTTTACCGGCGGCAACCCGGCCTATCGCGGCGATCTGGACCAGCATGTGATCATGGTCCGGATGGCCTTTGATCGCTATCGCTTCCGGGTTGCCGACGGCCGCTGCTGGTCGGTTGGCGGGGCGGTGCAGGATGGCGCTCAGCTGCAGCTGGAACCCTGCGATGGCCGCCCGGGCCAGTCGTTCCAGCTGATTCGGCAGATGGGGGTAGCCGATCCACAGAACCAGACGGCAGCCGATCTGTTCGGCTGGATTCAAATTGGCGCGCGGGAACTGCCGATCGGCGGACAGGCCGCGCCTGACCGTTTCCGGCGGCTCAGCCGGTTCGATCTGCCCGGGTCCGACATCGCCAACTTCCAGACCGCCAACGACCGGGGGCGCAGCTGCGCTATCGCCTGCGCTGGCAATGCCCAGTGCCGCGCCTTCACCTGGGTTCAGGCCGGGGCGCAGTTCGACCAGCCGTGGTGCTGGCTGAAAGAGGCGGTGCCGGTTCCGGTGGCCAACGGCAAGATGGTTTCGGGGATTATGCGACCCTGATCCCCGGTCCTGGGGTGGGGGGCTGTGGCCTCCTGCCCCCTTTTCAGCCGGGCTCCTGTTCGGGCTTTGTTGCCGCCCCATTTCCCAGCACGCGCTGCATATAGAGCGTATCGAGCCAGCGGCCGTGCTTGCGGCCGATGCTGCGCAGCCGCCCGGCCCCGGAAAATCCAAGACTGGCATGGAGCGCCTCGGAAGCCGGTTCGGCCCCGCCAATCACCGCGATCATCTGGCGGAAGCCGGCTGCCTCGCAGGCCTCGATCAGCGCGGCCAGCAAAGCCTTGCCCAGCCCCTGTCCGCAGCAATCGTGACGGATGTAGATGCTGTCCTCGCAAACGAAGCGATAAGCGGCACGGTCGCGGAACTGGGTGGCATAGGCATAGCCGAGCACCACGCCGCGGTCGTCCCCCGCAATCAGCCAGGGCCAGCCAGCGCTGACCACCCGTGCGATCCGGCGCTCCATCTCAGCAGCATCGGGCGGCACGGTTTCATAACTGGCCGTGCCGTGGAGCACGTGGTGGGCATAGATGGTAGCCAGCACAGCGGCATCACCGGAGCAGACGGGGCGGATGATCATCGCCCCACACTGCCCGTCTGTGCCGCCTGGTCAATCCCCGGCGATGGTCATCCCGTCGACCCGGATCGTCGGCACGTTGACGGCCCGATGCCATTCAAGGTCATTGGCGGCGGTCATGGCAGCAAACATGTCGATCAGGTTACCGGCAACCGTGAATTCGGCCACCGGCCCGGCGATCTCACCGTTGACGATTCGGAAGCCGGAGGCGCCGCGGCTGTAATCACCAGTGACCGGATTAACGCCCTGCCCAATCAGTTCGGTCACGTAGATTCCGTTGGCAATGTCAGCCATCAGTTCGGCCGGGGTAGCCGTGCCCGGCTCCAGATGAAGGTTACTGGTGCCGACACCAGGCGAACCGCCCGCTCCGCGCACGGCATGCCCGGTGGGCTGACCACCCAGCTGGCGCGCAGCGGCGCTGTCCATCAGCCAGCCGGTCAGCCGGCCCTGAGCCACCAGTTCCCGCCGGGCGACTGGCAGGCCCTCGCCATCGAAGGGGCGAGAAGACAGGCCTCGCAGCCGCAGCGGATCATCGACAATGGTGATCCCCACCTGGAACAGCTGCGCTCCATCACGATCGAGCAGGAAGCTAGCCCGCCGGGCAATGGCATTGCCCGAAATGGCCCCGGCCAGGTGACCGAGCAAAGTCCCCCCGACCCGCGGATCGAAGACCACAGGCATGGGCCCGCTCTTTACCCGACCGGGATTGAGCCGGGCGATAGTGCGCTCTCCGGCCTGTTGACCGATTTCTTCAGGGGTCGGCAAGTCGGAGAGGTGGCGAGCGGTCCTCCAGCCATAGTCGCGCTGCATCTGGTCCCCCTCACCGGCGATCACGACAGCGCTCAGCCCGTGGCTCGTTCCGCCGTAAGCTCCGGCGAAGCCGTGGCTGGTGACCAGCGCCATCACCCGGCGGGCGGCACTGGCTGATCCGCCCTCGCTGTTGGTGACACCTGGCGTGGCGCGGGCCGCGTCTTCGGCAGCCCGGGCCCGCTCGCGCAGATGCTCCGGGCTGGGTTCCGCTTGGTCGGTCAGATCAAGCTCCGCCTGGCCAGCGCGGTGCAGCAATTCGTCAGGTGCGAGCCCGGCATAGGGGTCCTCGGGTGCGGCGCGGGCCATGTCGACGGCGCGG
>JBIIDJ010000084.1:0-10368 GCA_044238415.1 Novosphingobium sp. | reverse complement strand
GTCACCAGCAGCGGCCCATTGGACAGGTCATAGACGCAGGACGCATAGGCCAGATCCGGCGAAGGCCGCACCACCCCGCGCGAATTCTGCGTAGTCCGATCCCCGAACTGGAAGCGGTTGATCACCGAGCCATTTTCCGAAATCCGGTCCATCGCCACACCCATCAGCACGTTCGGCACGGCGAGGACCAGTCCGACATGTCCCAGCACCGCAGCGCCGACAAACAGACCGGCCAGTTTCAGGTTCCGCTTCATGCCTGACCTCCGCAATCAAGCTTTTCGACCCGCGGCATCGGGATCGAACCGTAATTGGTCTGGGCCTGCAGCGCCGGCTGATAGAGCCGGAGCGTGATGTCATAGTTTCCAGCCTGACGGGTCGATGCCCAGGCGCCGCTGGCCGGACGGGTCGAAGACAGGATCGCGCTCCACTGCCCTGCTGCATCGGGTTGCACCTCGGTCGCATCGAATGACAGGGCATCGTCATCGTTGAGCGGCAGGTAATTATCGGCGGCATAGACCGTTACCGACCACCACTGGGCTGGCATCGCCTCGCCGCTCACCCGGTAACGGCAACCCTCGCGCAGACGCGCGCCGCTGCCATCGGTGTTGCGGGTGAAATAGATCGCGTGCTCCCTGGTCAGGGCCAGCAGCCCGGCCACGGCCACGCGGGCGCGGGTCCAGGGATCGGCATCCGCCGATCCGGTCACCGAACTGCCGCTCCACCCGGCGTAGCTTTCGCCCTGGATCATCCCCTTCTGCAACCAGAACCAGCCCGACGCAGCCCCGGCCAGTAGCCCGGCCACCGCCACCCCGGCGGTAACCCAGCGCGATCCCGTGCGATCAGCCGACATCCATGAACTCCTTCAGACCCAGCGGCTTGTAAGGGCCGATGATCAATTGCTCGAACACGCCCATCCCCTCGCCATAGCGCTCTGATCTTACCCGCGAGACGAACTGGACATGGTAATTGTCCATTGTCCTGGGATCGCACTGGGCCAGGCCAAAATCCTCACGCTCTACGGCCACCTTGCCGTGATAGAGGCCGTGGCCCCATTTGGGATGGGTATAGCCCAGCCCGCGCATCTGGAACCGGCCGAGCGGCTCGAAGGTGATCGTGTCCGGTCCGTCAGGCGTCTCGACCGTGATCGTCCCGCCATCGGGCCAGCGTGTCCCAGCCATCAGCGGCGATGCCATCTGCGCGGCAGGCGTTTCGTAATGCCCTTCTGCCCCGCTGCCATCGGGCGCCAGGACCGCGCGGGTGTTCCAGGCATGGCCGCCGGCATCGGCATTGATGTGGAAGAATACCGAACGGTCGGCAAAATTGAGCGGGGTCCACTGCCAGAAAAAGCCCGGGATCACCCCGTGGCCATGCGGCTGTTCATCGCGCGAGCCAACGGGTCGGACCCCCCAGGATCGGTCGCGGGTGCCCGCCGTGCCGGGCGCACAGTCCTCGCGCACACCATCGATCTCGATCCAGCCGGTGTAGTGCCCGTTCTGGGTCATCCGGGTATAGTCCATGAAGGTACGCGGCCCGATCCGGTGGATGAAACGCGGCTCCTCGATCGGAAAGGCGCGGCCGGTAAAGGTCAGGTCGGCCTTCAGCCCTTCCCCGTCGACCACGACCCGAAGTTTTTGCAGCGGCTCGATGATTTCGATCCGGATCGGCCCGACCTGCAGGTCCATCCGCTCCATGTTCAGTTCGCGGCTGGCATGGACATTGTGCTGCACCCCGTCGCGGATCGCCGAAAAGTGGGCGTCCGCCACGTTGAGGTGCGGATAGATCCCCAGCGCCACGGCGAAGAAGCCCGAACCATCGGGGGCATAGCCATTGAAGAAGTAGCGATCATAGAAATTGCGATCGGTCCCGGCATAGGCGACCGGCTCGGGCGTCTGGTGCAGCGGGAAATCGTCACCCTTGGTCAGCATCATCTATCTCCACAGAACCCACGAACGGATGAAGGGTTCGATCAGCTTGAGGCTTTGCGCAGCTTCCCCAGGCTGCCGTGCTGCAGCGCCAGCGCGCAGCCTCCACGAGCCATAGAGAGGAAATTGGCGTCACCGCGCTCCGTGCGTTCGACATAGGCAGCGCTGAATACTGCGGTTGAGACGCCGTGCAGCGCACCGATCACGTAATCGTCCCAGATCGCATCACGGGCCAACGGCACGCCGCGGGCGGTCATTTCGGCGCAGTATAGATCGAGCAGCTCACCTTCATGTGCACGGCGCAAATCGTCACCGATGCCGGTGCCCAGGAAGTAACCCAGATCGGTCATGGCATTGCCCAGCGCGACAGTCTGCCAATCAAGCACGGCAATCGGCTCGCTGGCGCCCTTGATGTCGAACAGCATGTTGTCGAGCCGGAAATCGCCGTGGATCAGGCATTGCGGCGCGTGGTCCCGCCCGAACCAGTCGGCACCGGCCTCGGCCAGTTGCTCGCAGACCGCCATGAACTCTGGCTCCAGGCTGTCCGCATAGCGTTCGCGGAAAATCGCCTGGGCATTGGGGTAAAGCGCCTGAACCTGGGCGGCGACTTCGGGCTTGGGCTGGAGCCAGTCCGTGCTCAAAATAGCCGCATTGTGCCAGCTGGGCGCGTGCAGCGCAGCGGCCTGGATCACCCCAGCACGGGCATCGGCCGCCGAGCAGCTGGCCAGCTGGTTGCCTCCGCGCGCCGGGCCGAGGTCCTCGAACAGCAGGATGAATTCCACGCCATCATCCGCGATGTCCGCAGCGATGGTTTGCGGCACCCGGACATCGAGGTGGTGGCGCAGTTCGCGGTAGAAGCCCACTTCCTTGGCGTAGAGGCCAAAGGCGGCGGCCGTGCCGCGGCTCATCGGATCGGCGGCGGGAAACTTGCCCGCCAGCGTCGCCGGGCCGGAGCCGGGCTGATCGTATGTCAGATGAAAACGGACGCTGTCCCCGACCTGGCCGGTGCCAATCGGCTCCCAGCGGAAGGACCTGACCGAGCCCCGGTCAAGCAGCCCGCCAGCGCGCAGACGCTCACTGAGCCAGTCAGGTGTAATCGAATCAGGGTGCGACGGTATCGCTGTCACCCGGCCCTCTCCTCCGGTCGTTTAAACGAACGGTTAAACGACCGGAGAGGGGTTTGGCAATGGCTTTGGGCGCGTGCTTTCAGGCAAGCCGTCCGAAAGCGGCTGCACCGGCATAGCGTGCGGCATCGCCCAGTTCTTCCTCAATGCGGATCAGCTGGTTGTACTTGGCAAGCCGGTCCGAGCGGGCGAGCGAGCCGGTCTTGATCTGCCCGCAGTTGGTGGCAACCGCGAGGTCGGCAATGGTCGCGTCCTCGGTTTCGCCCGAACGGTGCGACATGACGGCGGTGTAGCCATTGCGCTGGGCAATGCTGACCGCGTCGAGCGTTTCCGATAGCGAGCCGATCTGGTTGACCTTGACCAGCAGCGAATTGGCCAGCCCCTTGCCGATGCCCATGGTCAGCCGCTTCGGATTGGTCACGAACAGGTCATCACCGACCAGCTGAACCTTGCCGCCGATCTTGTCGGTCACGGCCTTCCAACCTTCAAAATCGTCCTCGCTCATGCCGTCCTCGATCGATACGATCGGGTAATCGGCGCAGAGCGCGGCCAGGTAATCGGCCATTTCGACCGGACTGAGCGAGAGGCCTTCGCCGCTGATTTCGTACTTGCCGTTCTTGAAGAACTCGGTCGCGGCGCAATCGAGCGCCAGCTTGATGTCGGTGCCAGCCTTGAACCCGGCCTTGTCGATCGAGGCCATGATGAAATCAAGCGCAGCGCGGGTGCTGGACAGGTTCGGGGCAAATCCGCCTTCGTCACCCACGGCGGTGGCGAGGCCCTTTTCGTGCAGGCCCTTCTTGAGCGTGTGGAACACTTCGGCGCCCCAGCGGACGGCTTCGGCCAGCGTCGGCGCGCCGACCGGCATGATCATGAATTCCTGGAAGTCGATCGGGTTATCCGCGTGCTCGCCGCCGTTGATGATGTTCATCATCGGTACCGGCAGCACATGGGCCGAAACGCCACCGACATAGGCGTAAAGCGGCAGGCCGCGGGCATTGGCCGCTGCCTTGGCTACGGCCAGCGACGTTCCAAGGATGGCGTTGGCGCCAATCCGGCTCTTGTTCTCGGTGCCATCGACATCGATCATGATCGCATCAACATCGCGCTGGTCTTCGGCATCGCGGCCCAGCAGGGCGTCGGCAATCTCGGTGTTCACGGCCTTCACGGCGTTCAGCACGCCCTTGCCGAGGTAGCGCCCCTTGTCGCCGTCGCGCAGTTCAACCGCTTCGTGCGCTCCGGTTGAAGCGCCCGAGGGAACGGCGGCGCGGCCGAACGAACCATCGTCCAACAGCACATCAACTTCCACCGTCGGGTTGCCCCGGCTGTCGAGGATTTCACGGGCGTGGATGTCGATGATTGCGGTCATGGCTGGTGCACCTCTGCTGACTGAATGCGCGCTCCTTAGCAGGGGAACCTTGGCAGGCAAGCTGCGTTGCAGCATAAGTGGGGTTGCAGCGCCGCCGTAGCGTCCCCAAATCGTAGTCATTGCCGCATATCGCGAAGCAGAAAGGGTAATCATCATGGCCAAGACCCCAACCGCCGCCACACCGAAGACGCCGGCCAAAAAGGCTGCCGCCAAGAAGCCCGCTGCCGCCAAGCCCGCCCCGGCCAAGGCAGCTGCCCCCGCCGACGCCAAGGTCAAGTTCGCCAAGGCGATCGAGGAAGCCAAGGCCGGCGCATCGGTCCTGACTGCCGACGCCAAGGCCCGCGCCGAAGACTACCGCGACCAGCTGAGCGCCAAGAGCGGCGACCTGGCCCAGGATGCCCGCGAACTGGCCAACCAGGCCAAGGACCGCGCTGCCGAACTGGCCGTTGAAGGCAAGGCCAAGGCCAGCGACGCGATTGCCACGCTGGGCAAGATCGTCGGCGACAACGCGACAACCATCGATGAAAAGCTGGGCACCCGCTATGGCGACTATGCCCGCACTGCATCACGCACGATGCAGGAATCGGCGGCCAAGCTCGATTCCAAGGACATCAACGAACTGGGCGAAGACGCCAAGCAGTTCGTCCGCAAGAGCCCGGGCATGGCTGTGGGCATCGCTGCGGCGATCGGTTTTCTGTTCGCCCGACTGTTCAAGGGATCGAGCAAGAGCTGATCGGTCGCCTGAACCGCTGAGGTTGCGTGCCGATGGACACCCCTGAACCGCCGCTGGTCAACGAGATCCCGGTTGACGCTGCCGAGCGCTCGCTGGTTGACGATGTGCGCCAGCTGGTCTCCGATGGCCGCACGCTGGTCGAAGCTGAACTCGCCTATCACAAGTCGCGGCTGACACTGGCCGGGCGCACGGCAAAGGGGATGGCGGGCTGGATTGCCCTAGCGCTCAGCCTGGTGTTCTTCGCGCTGATGGCACTGGTAATGGGCCTGCTGCTGGGCCTGTCCACGCTGATCGGCCCGTGGGGCGCAACCGTGGTGGCTGTGCTGCTGCTCCTCGGCAGCGCCGGGCTCAGTGGCTGGGCCGCGCTGCGCCGGTGGCACGCAATGGAGCGCGAAATGGCCGAAGGAGCGCCCGAATGAGCGACTTCGCCACCGACCGCGCCAATCGCCACGCCGCCCGCAAGCTGTTCGAGGCGCGACTGGCGCAGGTCAAGGCGGATCTGGCTGCGCGCAGCATCGGTGGGCGCATGGCTGCCAAGGTCAGGGATGACGCGCGGGGCTTGGTCGATGAAGGCCTGGCCGTGGCCCGTGACAACAAGGGCCTGGTTGCCGCCACCATCGCGGCTCTGCTCGCCTGGATCTTCCGCGCCCCGCTTATCGGGTGGATCGCCCGGCGGGTCGGTCCGCAAGCTCCGGTTCAGCCGGAACCGGCCAATGACGATATGCCAGAACAGTCCAAGGAGCAGGCCCTGTGACCCAGAGTGAGCGCATCGCCACGAGAATTGCCGCATCGCAAGCCCGGCTTAACCGCGACATCCCCGCCCTGCCCGCGCCGATCCCGCCACGGGATGCCTATCCGCCTGAGGACTATCGCACGCTCGCGGCGGAATATCCCTGGCTGGCTATGGCCGCCGGGCTGGGTGTCGGTCTCCTGGCCGGCTCGCTCATTCCCAAACGTGCCGGTGGCAAGTTCGGCAAGCGCGCCGTGGCCCTGGCTATGATGGCTGGGGAAATCGGCCTCGCGCTCAGCAAGGAGGCTGGTGAAAAGGCCAGCGGAGCCGGGCGCGAAGGCCTGGCCAGGACCAAGGACGGCGCCAGCCAGCTGCGCGCCACGGCCCGCAGCACTGGCGCCAGCCTGGCCCGCGAGGCGATCCGGCTGGCTGCCCGCGCCCGGAGATAAGACCTTCCAATACCTTGCGCGAAACGCAAGAATCGCTAAAGGCCGCGCCTTCCACTCCCCGGGGAAATGCGATGAGCAGCCAGAAACTCCATCTCGTCATGGGCGGTCGGGTTAAAGACCCCCAGACGCTTGAATTTACTGACCTTGAAAACCTTGACCTGGTCGGGGTTTACGCAACTTACGCCGAGGCTGAGGAAGCCTGGCGTGACAAGGCGCAGCGCACCGTAGACGATGCCGAAATGCGCTACGTGGTAGTGCACCTGCACCGCCTGCTGGAGCCGGAACAGCTCAAGCGGCCATAATGCACGGTGCCTTGACGCCGCTCGATACGAACGCAAGGTTTACCGAGATCCGTTTGTGTCGAGCGGAGGCCGTCAGGCCGTAGTCGCGACACCCGTATGTAAACTGATCAGATGAATTCGATCTTCTGGACCAGGTAGGACCGGTCGCCCGCAGGCACGGTCACTTCGACCTCGTCCTCAACCTTGCGACCGATCAGCGCGCGGCCGAGCGGCGAGGCATAGCTGATGCGGCCAAGCTTGGCGTCTGCCTCATAGGGGCCAACAATCTGGTACTTCACCGGCTTGTCGTCATCGTCGAGCAGGGTCACGGTCGCGCCGAAAATGATCTTGTCACCAGACAGCGTGGTCGGATCAACGATCTGGGCGCGGCTGACACGGTCTTCCAGGTCGGCAATCGATGCTTCGACCTGGCCCTGGCGCTCCTTGGCAGCGTGGTATTCGGCGTTTTCCGACAAGTCGCCATGCGCGCGGGCCTCTTCGATCGCATCAACGATCCGGGGCCGCTCCTCGCGCAGCGCCTTCAGCTCGGCGATCAGCCTTTCATAGCCTTCCGCCAGCATCGGCAGCTTTTCGACACTTGCCATATTCGCCTCTTCCTCAAACTCTGCCCCGTTTGGCGACTAGAACCCTGCCCCGCCCCCCGCAGGGTGGCAGGCCAGACTGTCGCGATGTGGGGAGAACGCGAACTACTCAGCCATAATAGTCCTGCAGGCTGCGAACTTCAAGGTTCGTCTCCCGCAGTGCAGCAATGGCCTGAGCCGACGCAACCGAAGCCGCCGCCGTGGTGAAATAGGGTACCTTGCCCGACAGCGCCGAAGCCCGGATCGATTGCGAATCCTTGTGGCTCTGCCAACCTTCCGTAGTGTTGAAGATCAGCGCCACTTCGCCATCGATGATCCGGTCAACGATATGCGGTCGGCCTTCAGCCACCTTATTGACCAGCTCGACCGGCACCCCGGCCTCGGCCAGATAGCGCTGCGTCCCGCCGGTGGCGATGATCGAGAAGCCCAAGGCGACCAGCTGCTTCACCGCCGACAGGATCACCGGCTTGTCACTGTCCTTGACCGACACGAATACCACCCCGCCTTGCGGCAGGCGCATCCCTGCGCCAAGCTGAGCCTTGGCGAAAGCAATGGCAAAATTACTATCAATCCCCATGACTTCGCCGGTAGACTTCATCTCTGGACTGAGCACCGGATCGACCCCGGGGAAGCGGGCGAAGGGGAACACGGCTTCCTTCACCGCCATGTAATCGAAGCTGCGCTTGAACGGCGGGAAATCGGCCAGCTTCTCGCCCGCCATGACCCGCGCCGCGACCTTTGCAACCGGCTGGCCGATCGCCTTGGCGACAAAGGGCACGGTGCGGCTGGCGCGCGGGTTCACCTCGATCAGGTAAACCTCGCCATCCTTCACCGCGAACTGCACGTTCATCAGACCGCGCACATTGAGCCCGCGGGCCAGCAGGTCAGCCTGGCGTTCCATCTCGGCGACGATTTCGGCGGGCAAGCTGTAGGGCGGCAGGGTGCAGGCGCTGTCGCCCGAGTGGATTCCGGCCTCCTCGATGTGCTGCATCACGCCCGCGACGACGACCTGATCGCCATCGCACAGGGCATCGACATCGCATTCGATCGCATCGCGCAGATACTGGTCGATCAGGACCGGGCTATCACCCGAAACCTGCACCGCCGTGGCGATATAATCATCGAGCTGCGCCTCGGAATCGACGATTTCCATCGCCCGGCCGCCCAGCACGTAGCTGGGCCGCATCAGCACCGGATAGCCGATGCGATTGGCGACGGCCACGGCCTCATCCCGGCTGCGGGCAATGCCATTGGCCGGCTGCTTGAGCCCCAGCTTGTTGACCAGTGCGGCGAAGCGCTCGCGATCTTCAGCCAGGTCAATCGCATCGGGCGAAGTGCCCAGGATCGGCACGCCGTTGTCTTCCAGGGTTTGCGCCAGCTTGAGCGGGGTCTGCCCGCCGAACTGGACGATCACGCCCAGCAGCTGCCCCTTGCTCATTTCCACACGCAGGATTTCCAGCACATCCTCGCCGGTCAGCGGCTCGAAATAGAGCCGATCAGACGTGTCATAGTCGGTCGAAACCGTTTCCGGGTTGCAGTTGACCATGATCGTTTCATAGCCGGCCTCTTCCAGCGCAAAGCAGGCGTGGACGCAGCAGTAATCGAACTCGATCCCCTGCCCGATCCGGTTCGGACCGCCGCCCAGGATCATCACCTTCTTGGCGGTGGAAGGCGCGGATTCGCACTCTGGCGCGCCGAAGCTGGGGGCTTCGTAGGTGGAGTACATATAGGGCGTCACCGCCTCGAACTCGGCAGCGCAAGAATCGATCCGCTTGAACACGGGGTGGACGCCCAGCCGCTGGCGCAGCTCACGCACTTCTTCCTCGCTGGTGGCCCCGGCCATGGCGCGCAGCGCATCGTGGAGCAGGCCCGAACGGCGGGCGGAGGTTTCCGCCAGGCCGCCCGCCACGCCGATCCCGCGCACGGCCAGGATTGCCAGCCGCTTGTCGGAAAAGCCCATCGCCTTCAGGCGGCGCAGGCCCGCTGCGTCGGTCGGCAGGCCATCTTCCATGATCCGCGCCTCTTCGGCGATGATCTCGTGAATGTGGCGCAAGAACCAGGGATCGTAATGGGTAACCGCCTGGACTTCCTCAACGGTAAAGCCCTCACGGAAGGCCTGGCCGACGATCAGCAGTCGGTCCGGCGTCTGGCGGGATAGCGCCGCGACGATGGCATCGCGGCCCGCCCCTTCCAGGCTCATGATCCGATTGAAGCCATCAAGGCCCGTTTCCAGCCCACGCAGCGCCTTTTGCAACGATTCCTTGAAGTTGCGGCCGATCGCCATGACCTCGCCCACCGATTTCATCGCGGTGGAGAGCAGCGGCTCAGCGCCCTTGAACTTCTCGAAGGCAAACCGCGGGATCTTGGTGACGACATAGTCGATACTGGGCTCGAAGCTCGCCGGGGTGGCCCCGGTGATCTCGTTGGTCAGCTCGTCCAGCGTATAGCCCACTGCCAGCTTGGCGGCGACGCGGGCGATCGGGAAGCCGGTGGCCTTGGAAGCCAGCGCCGAAGACCGCGAAACGCGCGGGTTCATCTCGATCACGATCAGGCGGCCATCCTTGGGATTGACCGCGAACTGCACGTTCGACCCGCCGGTTTCCACGCCGATCTCGCGCAGCACCGCCAGGCTGGCGTTGCGCATGATCTGGTATTCCTTGTCGGTCAGCGTCAGCGCCGGGGCGACGGTGATCGAATCGCCGGTATGGACCCCCATTGGATCGACGTTCTCGATCGAGCAGATGATGATGCAGTTGTCGTTCCGGTCCCGGACGACTTCCATCTCGTACTCTTTCCAGCCGAGCAGCGATTCCTCGATCAGGACTTCGGTGGTCGGGCTGGCATCGAGGCCGGTGCGGACGATATGCTCAAACTCGGCCTTGTTATAGGCCACGCCGCCGCCGGTGCCGCCAAGCGTAAAGCTGGGGCGGATGATCGCCGGCAGGCCAGTGCGCTCCAGCACAGCAAAGGCTTCCTCGACATTGTGGGCAATGCCGGAGCGGGCCGATTCCAGCCCGATCTTGGTCATAGCCTCACGGAACCGCATCCGGTCCTCGGCCTTGTCGATCGCATCGGCATCGGCGCCGATCATCTTGACGCCGAATTTCTCCAGCGTGCCGTCATTGAACAGCGCCAGCGCGGTGTTCAGCGCAGTCTGCCCG
>JBIIDJ010000171.1:0-2915 GCA_044238415.1 Novosphingobium sp. | reverse complement strand
GCTTCGCGCCATTCCTTTGGCCATGCGGGTCAGCACATCGGCCATGGCATCGGCCACTTCACGGTCAGCCAGTTCCACCTCGGCAATGGCCCGGGTCATCGCCTCGCCCCATTGATCAGCCGTATCGCGGGTGATCGGGATCCCACCATGGGCGCTCATCATGCACTTGCCCGGATTGGCCTCAAACCAGTCTCGCGGGCCACCCGCCCAGCCGGCGAGGAACTGCGGCAATTGCATGCGCATTTGCGCCAGGTCCGGAGCATGGATTGCGCGCAGTTCAGCATAGGCCGGCTCCGCTTCCATCAGGTCATAAAACCGGTCCGTGATGGCGCGCAGCGCTGGATGGCCGCCGATCCGGGCAAAGGGAGTGGATTGGGTGGGATTGTCAGCAGTCATCTATTGTTCCGGGCAAAACAGTTCACTTTGCTCTGCTAGCCCGGCTTCTGGCCAGTTACCTTGACCGCGATCAATCGCGGATCAACGCTTTCAGCGTTTCGAGCCGGTCGGCTTCGTGCGCCGGCTTGTCGGCCCGGATCCGGCTGATCCGGGGGAAACGCATAGCAACTCCGGACTTGTGCCGTTTGCTGCCATGCACCGAATCGAACGCCACTTCGAACACCAGGCTGCGGTCCGTTTCGCGCACCGGGCCAAAGCGGTTCACGGTGTGGGTGCGGACATGGCGATCGAGCCACTTCAGTTGCTCGTCGGTAAAGCCGAAATAGGCCTTGCCTACGGGGAGCAGTTCGGCCCCGGCATCGGGATCGCCGTTCCAGCAGCCAAAAGTGAAGTCCGAATAGAAACTCGATCGCTTGCCGCTGCCGCGCTGGGCATACATCAGCACGCAATCGATCAGCAGTGGGTCGCGCTTCCACTTGTACCACAATCCGGTCTTGCGCCCGGCGATGTAGGGGCTGTCGCGCCGCTTGAGCATCACGCCCTCGATCGCCTCGTCGCGCGCCCGTTCGCGGATCGCGGCCAGCTCTTCGAAAGTTGCGGCTTCGATTACCTGGCTCAGGTCAAACCGTTCGGGGTTAAGCCGTGGCACGAGCCGCTCCAGATGACCGCGTCGGTGTTCCCAGCCGAGGCCTCGCAGGTCGTCCCCCTCGACCACCAGCACATCATACAGCCGAACAAAGGCGGGATAATCGGCCAGCATGGCCTTCGACACGGTCTTGCGCCCTAGTCGCTGTTGTAGGGCGTTGAAACTCGCCGCGCCGCCGTGTTCTCCGCCTTGTTGCGTACCGCGCACCAGCAGTTCGCCATCCAGCACGGCGGGTAGTTGCAGCGCCGCAGTCAGCTCAGGAAAGGTGGCCGAGATATCGTCGCCAGAGCGGGAATAGAGCCGGGTTTCCCCCCCTACGTGGACGAGTTGGACCCGGATGCCGTCCCATTTCCATTCTGCCGCATAGTCGGCAAGGTCAACGGCAGTCTCTTCAAGCGGGTGGGCCAGCATGAACGGGCGGAACAGCGGCAAGTGATCACCGCTTGGTGGCTTGGCACCGTTGGCCGCCCAATCGAACAGTGCCAGATAAGGCGGCACCTGGCCGTGCCAGTACTCCTCCACATCGTCGATGCTCACGCCAAAGGCCTGAGCGAAAGCGACCTTGGCCAGGCGGGCCGAAATGCCGATCCGCATGGCCCCAGTCGCCAGCTTGAGCAGGGCATAGCGGCCGTTGGCGTCTAGCCGGTCCAGCAAGCCCGCCAGTTGACCCGCCACGGTGGACCGGGTCATGGCGTCCAGTGCCTCGACTGCTTCGCGCACGCTGGGTGCGGGCAGATCGCGCACCGGCGGTTCCGGCCACAGCAGGCTGACCGTTTCGGCCGTATCGCCGACATAGTCACGCGATAGCGCGAAAAGCTCAGGATCCACTCGCTCCATGATCAGCGCGCGTACCGTGCCGGCTTTCACCGCCGGAAAGTCCAGCCCGCCGGTCAGCGCAGCCAGCGCCCAGCCCCGGTCCGGATCGGGCGTGGATCGCAGGTAGTCAGCGATCAGTTCCAGCTTGGCACTGCGGCTGCGGGTATAGACCAGCGCATCGAGCAGGGCGGCAAACGCTTCCACGGCCTTAGTCGTCCTCGTCCTCGTAACCGACCAGCGCCAGCGCGCGCGCCTTGCGCTGGTTCAGCTCGCACCACCGCAGCAAGGCATCTTCGCGGCCATGCGTGATCCAGGTTTCGGCCGGATCGACTTCGGCAATGGTGGTGATCAGTTCGTCCCAGTCGGCATGATCGGAAATGATCAGCGGCAGCTCGACATTGCGCTGGCGCGCGCGGGCGCGAACCCGCATCCAGCCGCTGGCCATGGCGGTGATCGGGTCGGGCAGGCGGCGGCTCCACCGGTCATTGAGCGCCGAGGGCGGGCATAGGACGATCTGCCCCGCCAGAGCGGCTTTGGGCAGCCCCGCTGCCGCCCGCAGTTCGCCAAGCTCGATCCCATGCTCTTCGTACAGCCGGCACATCCGCTCCAGCGCGCCATGGAGGTAGATGGGATCATTGTAACCCGCGCGGCGCAGTTCTGCGATCACGCGCTGGGCCTTGCCCAAGGCATAGGCCCCCACCAGTACGCACCGATCCGGCTGCGCGGCCCGGGCTGCCAGCAGCTTCGCCATTTCGTCTGCGATCGGGGGATGGCGGAACACCGGAAGCCCGAAGGTCGCCTCGGTGATGAACACGTCGCAAGGCTGCGGCTCAAACGGTGGGCAGGTCGGATCGAGGCGGCGCTTGTAATCGCCGGTCACGATCACCCGCTCCCCGGCGTGTTCCAGCACGATCTGGGCCGAACCCAGCACATGGCCGGCCGGAATGAAGGTGGCGGTTACGCCGCCGCCAAGTCTAATCGTTTCGCCGTAAGCTGCCGGAACCGTATCGCCACTGACGCCATAGCGCAGTTCCATGATCGCCAGAGTGGCGGTCGT
>JBIIDJ010000018.1:0-33396 GCA_044238415.1 Novosphingobium sp. | reverse complement strand
CTGCTGCTGGCCGTTGGGCGCAAGGCGCGGCTGCATGGTTATGGGCTGGAAGCGCTGGGGATCGATCCGGCCGCGCCGCTCGCGGTCGATGCCAACCTGGCGACGATCTACCCCAACGTCTTTGCTGCCGGGGATGTGATCGGGCCGTACCAGTTCACCCATGTCGCGGCGCACCAGGCCTGGTTTGCCGGGGTCAACGCGCTGTTCGGCCATCTGAAGCGCTTCAAGGTTGATTACCGGGTGATCCCCTGGACGACCTACATTGATCCTGAAGTCGCCCGCGTTGGCCTGAACGAAGCCGAGGCAGTGGCGCAGGGCATTGCGCACGAAGTGACCTTGTTTCCGCTGCACGAGTTGGACCGGGCCATTGCCGAAAGCGCCACCACCGGCTTCGCCAAGGTGCTGACCCCGCCGGGCAAGGATAAGATCCTGGGCGTGACGATTGTTGGCGAACACGCTGGTGAACTGCTGGCCGAATATGTGCTGGCGATGAAACACGGCCTGGGCCTCAACAAGATTCTCGGCACGATCCACAGCTATCCGACCATGGCCGAGGCCAACAAGTTCGCCGCCGGACGCTGGAAGCAGAAGCACAAGCCGGAGCGGCTGCTGGAATGGGTCGGACGCTATCACCAATGGCGGCTGGGATGAGCCTGCTGGCCAACCTGCAAGGCCTGATCGGCCTGGCCGCAATCCTCCTGCTGGCCTGGGCGGTATCGGAGGATCGCAAAGCGTTGCCCGGATGGCGCTGGATCGGCGCGGCGCTGGCGGCGCAGTTCGCAATTGCGCTGGTGGTTACGCAGGTGCCGCTCATCTGGGACCTGGTCGGCTTTGCCAACCGCGCTGTTGCCGCCATCGAGCGGGCAACGTTGGTCGGCTCAAGCTACATGTTCGGCTATACTGGCGGGGCACCGATTCCGTTCCTGCTGAAGCCGGGGGAGCAGTCGCCGGTGGTGATCGCCTTCCAGATCCTGCCGCTGATCATTGTCTTTTCCGCGCTGTCGGCGCTGCTGTGGCACTGGGGTGTGCTGAAGCTGCTGGTGCGCGGCCTGGCCTGGGCGTTGCGGCGCAGCCTCGGCGTGCGGGGTGAGGTTGGCTTGGCCGGCGGCGCAACCGTGTTCCTGGGCGTGGTCGAAACTCCGCTCGTTTTGCGCGCCTGGCTGGGCCGGATGAACCGCGCGGACCTGTTCACGGTCATGGCCATGATCATGGCCACGATCTCGGGCGCGATCCTGGTGCTCTATGCCACGACGCTGAGCAAGACCGTGCCCAATGCGGTCGGGCACATGATCGTTGCCTCGCTGATCTCGCTCCCGGCGGCCGTGTTGATCGCCCGGTTGATGGTGCCGGAGGTTGGCAAAGCGGCGGATGCTGCCGTGGTCGAGCCGGACCTCAAGTACGAAGGCGCCATGGATGCCGTGGTGCGCGGGGCGATGGAGGGGGTGACACTGGTCCTCGCGGTGATCGGGATCATCATTACGGTTTTCGCGCTGGTCAATCTGGTGGACCAGGTCCTGGCCCTGCTGCCGCTGGTCGAGGGGGCTCCATTGACTCTGCGCCGCCTGTTTGGCTGGGTGCTTGCCCCGCTGATGTGGGCCATCGGCGTACCCTGGGATCAGGCCGGGGCCGCGGGCGCGCTGATGGGCACCAAGGCGGTGCTTAACGAATATGTTGCCTATCTCGATCTTGCTGCGCTGCCGGTCGGCACGCTCGATCCGCGTAGCCTGCTGATCGTGACCTATGCCCTGTGCGGCGTGGCAAACCTGGCCAGCGTCGGTCTGATCGTTTCGACCATCGCGACGCTTGCGCCTGAACGCCGCGCCGAAGTGGCAGGCCTTGGCATGAAGAGCTGGATTGCGGGCAACCTGGCATCGATGATGACGGGGGCGGTGATCGGCCTCGTCACCTGGAGCTGAGGAAGCCATGCTCGACGCCCGGCTGCGCCCGCTGATCGATCCGCCGCTGAACATCCTCGGTCGCGGTTTGGCGCGGCTGGGGATCGGCGCCAATGCGGTGACCCTCGCGGGGTTGCTCCCGGCAGTGGGTGCGGCCTGGGCGCTGGCCGAACGGCAGTTTCTGCTGGCCCTTGCGCTTATTCTGGCCAACCGGCTGCTCGACGGGCTGGACGGGGCGGTCGCGCGGGCAAGGGGATTGACCGATTTCGGCGGTTTCCTCGACATCGTGGCCGATTTTGTCTTTTACGTCGCTGTGCCGATTGGCTTTGCCCTTGCCGCCCCAGACAATGTTCTACCCGCGCTGGTGCTGGTGGCGAGCTTCACACTCACCGGGGCCAGCTTCCTGGCCTTCGCCGCGCTGGCCGCCAAGCGCGGGCTGGAAACCTCGGCGCATGGCCGCAAGAGCTTCTTTTACAACACGGGCCTGGCCGAAGGGACCGAGACGATCCTGGTCTTCTGCGCCATGTGCCTCTGGCCACAGCACTTTGCGGCGATCGCCTATGGTTATGCCGCGCTGTGCCTGCTCACCGTGGCACAGCGGACGCTGATTGCCCGCGCCATGTTCAGGGACTGACCTCGCAATGACCGGCCTGTTCTTTGCCCTGCTCGCTACGCTGATCGTTGGCATCGGTGCGCGCGACCAGCTGCTGGTGGCACGGCTGGCCGAGCGGCAGGGTGCGCGGCCCAGCCTGTTACTGGTGGCGCTGGCCAGTGGAGCACTGGCGGCTGGGCTGGCGGCCTGGGGCGGGGCGCAGGTGGCCGAGCTGATGGCCGGTCGGGCCCGGCTGCTGGTGGTGGCCCTGGCGCTGGTCCTGGCCGGGCTGGAGATGCTGGTTCTTGCCCCGCGCCGCGCCCCGCTGGAGCCGACCCATTCGCTGGGGGCCTTTGCCATCGTGATCTTCGCCGTCCAGTTGACCGATGCCGCGCGCTTCCTGGTCTTTGCGATTGCCGTTCTGACCCGCGCGCCGCTGACCAGTGGACTGGGCGGAGCGATTGGGGCCATGGCGGTGGTGACGGCGGGCTGGGCGGCCTTCGCCCTGCTGCGCTCGCCCGGGCTGGTCTGGCTGCGCCGGGGATTGGGCCTGACGCTGCTACTGATCGGGCTGGCTGTCGGACCAATGGCGATCGGGTGAACCGCAGCAGCGCGTTCGCTCTCCACCACGGCCAGGAAATATTCACTCCTTTCGAGTTGCGGCAATGCTATGCGCTGGCAGCATGATTACCCCGCAGATTGTCCCCGCCGCTACCGATCAACAGATTGCCGACTGGCTGTTCGATCACCTGGCCGCCGCGCTTGCGGCAACCGCTGGCGTGATCGCCATTACCGTGCCGGGCGGGGCCACACCCTTCCCGATCCTGGCCGAACTGGCCATGCGGCCGCTTGACTGGCAACGGATCGCGGTCTGGCCGGGCGATGACCGGATCGTGCCGGAGGATCATCCCGCCAGCAATGTTGGCCGGATCCGTGCGCTGCTCGAACCAGTCGGCGCGCAGGTCGTCGCGCTGACCGAGGATGCGGTGCCGCCCCACTTTGCCGTGGCCTGGCTTGGCATGGGTGGCGACGGCCATATCGCCAGCCTGTTTCCCAATACCGATCCCCGGTCTGACGATCCGCTGCCGCTGCGCCGGCTGACCCCCGATCCCCTGCCGCCCGAGGCACCGTTCGACCGGCTCAGCCTGACCATTCCCGCCCTGCTTGCCAGCGATGCTGTGATCTTCGTGATCCGGGGGGCAGACAAGCGCGCCCTGTTTGCAGCGGCCATGCACGGCGAGCATGACCTGCCAGTCGCCCGTCTGCTCGCTGCTGCGCATCAGCCGGTCACGTGCTTCGCCTGATCCCGCCCGCGCTCCACCGGGTCCTGCTGGTGCAGGCGCACCGCGTCCGGCTGATCTGGTGGCGGGCGCGCAGGCCGGTCCTGCAGGGTTGCAGGGTGCTTGCATTGGGGCAATCCGGAGATGTGCTGCTGGTGCGGCATTCCTACGGCAGTGGCCGCTGGATGCTGCCGGGTGGCGGGATTGGCCGCTGGGAAACGGCCATTACTGCGGCCTGCCGTGAGCTTGCCGAGGAAACCGGCTGCACCTTGCGCAACGCGGCTTGCATTGCCGTGATCGAGGAGCCGCTATCCGGGGCGATTAACCGGGTGCACATCATAGCAGGCCATGCCGAAGGGTGGCCCAAGGCAGATGGGCGGGAGATCGTCGAGGCGCGGTTCTTTGCAGAGGATGGTCTGCCCCATGATTTGGCGCAGCAGTTGCAGGACAATCTGGCAGACTGGATCAGAACAGCGAAAGCTGGTTGACGCCGCCCGGCGGCGCGGTCTGTTCAGGCTCGTCCTCCGTCAATTGCGACAGGGTTAGTCCCATCAGGCGCACTGGCTGGGGCAGGGGCAGCAGTTCCGCCAGCAGGGCGTGGCCGATTTCGGCAAAATCGTTCCGGTCAGTCACCGGCTGCGGCAGCGAGTGGGCGCGGGTCAGCCCGGTGAAGTCCTTGAGCTTGAGCTTGAGCGTCACCGTCCGGCCTGCGGCGCGGCTCTTTTCGATCCGGTCCCAGGTAATCTGCGCAATCCGCTCCAGCGCTTCGCGCAGCGCCGGGCCAGAGGAGATGTCGTGATCGAAGGTCCGCTCGGCCCCCACTGACTTGCGGGCGCGGTCAGCCTTGACCCGGCGCAGGTCGATCCCGCGCGCCGCCTGGTAAAGATAGTCCGCCTGACTGCCGAAATGTTCGCGCAGGAACTGGATGTCGCGCGCGGCCAGGTCAGCCCCGGTCTCGATGCCCAGTGCCGCCATTTTGTCCGCCCCCTTGGGGCCGATGCCGTAAAAGCGCCGGATCGGTAGCCGGGCGACAAAGGCCGCACCTTCCCCGGGACGGATCACACAGAGCCCATCGGGCTTGTTCTGGTCGCTCGCCAGCTTGGCCAGAAACTTGTTGTAGGACACCCCGGCGCTGGCAGTAAGCCCGGTTTCGGCCTTGATCCGGGCGCGGATCAATTCGGCAATCCGCGTTGCCGAGCCGATCCCACGCTCGTCTGCCGTCACGTCAAGAAAGGCCTCGTCCAGCGCCAGCGGCTCGACCAGCGGGGTGAATTCCCGGAATACCTCGCGAATCTGGTGCGAGACGGCGGTATAGACCGGGAAGCGCGGGCGCACGAAGATGAGCTGCGGGCAGAGCCGCTTCGCCGTGACCGAGGGCATGGCCGAACGGCAGCCGAATTTCCGCGCTTCGTAGGAACAGGTGGTGAGCACCCCGCGCGGGCCATCGCCGCCGACCGCTATCGGCTTGCCGCGCAGTGCGGGATTATCGCGCTGTTCGACGCTCGCATAGAAGGCATCCATATCGACATGGATGATCTTGCGCAGGCCCTGGCCGGGCTCGTCCTCGAAATCCGGTTCGGGCGGGCCATCCGTCATGATCGCCAACCTATCCATGCGAATTCAGTCTGGCCAGCGCGGTGCGAACAGGCCAAGGGCATTCCATGCCGGCAGCGACTCCTCCTGCGCCGGGCGTCAGCCTGGGTGAGCGCGAATTTGTCGCGCTGATGGCGATGATCATGGCACTGCAGGCGCTGTGCATCGATGCCATGCTGCCGGCGCTGGGGATCATGGCGCGCGACCTGGGGGTGACGGATCCCAATGACCGGCAGCTGGTGGTGGGCGTCTACCTGATCGCTGCCGGGATTGGTGCCCTTTTCCCGGGTGCGCTGGCCGACCGGTTCGGCCGGCGGCCGGTACTGTTCGTCAGTCTGGCGGCCTATATCACCCTGGCCATCGGTTGTGCCCTGGTGACCGACTTTACCGCCTTGCTGGTGCTGCGCGCATTGCAGGCCGTGACCAGTGCCGGCCTGTCGGTGCTGCCCACCGCAATCATCCGCGACCGCTTCTCGGGCGACCGGATGGCACGGGCGCAATCGACCGTGGCGGTGATCTTCATGATCGTGCCGATGGCCGCGCCGAGCTTTGGCCAGGCGGTACTGGCCGTGGCGAGCTGGCGCTGGATCTTTGGCGGCATGGCGCTGCTGGGAGTGGCGGTGTGGATCTGGGCCTGGATCCGCCTGCCCGAAACGCTCGATCCGGCCAACCGCCAGTCGATCGCCCCGCGCGTGATTGCCGCCAACATGTGGGAAGCCGCCACCAACCGCGCGGCCATGGGCTATGTGTTCGGTGCCGCGCTGCTGGTGGCGGGGCTGTTCGGCTATATCAATTCGGCCCAGCAGCTGGTGGCAGAACATTTCGGCGCCGGGGATACCTTCCCGCTGCTGTTCGCGCTGATGGCGGGCGGCATGGCGCTGGCCAACTTCACCAATTCGCGGATCGTCGAACGGTTCGGCGCGCGCCGCGTTTCGCATACGGCGCTGCTGGCCTTCATCGTGGTCAGCGCTGCACAGGTCTGGCTGGCCCATCTCCCACACCAGAGTCTGTGGCAATTCGTGCCGGTGATGGCGCTCAACATGTGCCTGATCGGCTTTATCGGCGCCAACTTCGGTTCGATCGCGCTGCAGCCCTTTGCCCGGATTGCCGGGGCGGCCAGCTCGTTCCAGATGTTCACCCGGATGGTGGTTGCGGCCAGCATCGGGGCCTTCATCGGTCAGGCCTATGATGGTACGGCGCAGCCGCTGGCCTGGTCGTTGCTGGTTGGCGGCCTGCTGGCCCTAGGGCTGGTGCTATATAGCGAACGGGGCCGCCTGTTCCGCCGCCTGACCCCACCGGGGACCTTGCGGCCGGTCTCCGGCCCGGATGTGAGGTAATTGAAAGTGCAGTTCGATCTGGCGGTCATTGGTGGCGGGGTGAACGGCGCGGGGATTGCCCGCGATGCTTCCGGGCGCGGGGCGAAAGTGCTACTGCTGGAAGCAGGCGACCTGGCGCAAGGCACGTCCTCGGCCTCGACCAAGCTGGTCCACGGCGGTTTGCGCTATCTTGAGCATTACGAGTTTTCACTCGTGCGCGAGGCGCTCACCGAACGCGAGGCGCTGTGGGCCATCGCCCCGCACATCATCCACCCGCTGCGCTTCGTGCTGCCGCACGTAAAGGGCCTGCGCCCGCGCTGGCTGCTGCGGCTCGGCCTGTTCCTCTATGACCATATCGGCGGGCGCAAGCACCTGCCCGCCACTCGCTCGATCGACCTCCACCGTCACCCGGCGGGCGCACCGCTTAAGGCCGAGTTCGGTCCGGCCTTCGAGTATTCCGATGGATGGGTCGACGATGCCCGGCTGGTGGTGCTCAATGCGATGGATGCCGTCGCTCACGGCGCAGAAGTGCGCCCGCGCACGCCGCTCACCGCCGCGCGGCGCGGGGCCGATGGCTGGCAGCTTGAAACCCCGGCCGGCACCTTCACCGCCCGCGCGCTGATCAACGCGGCGGGGCCAGCGGTGCTCAAGGTCGATGGCCTGGCCGGCGAAGCGCCCGAATACGGCATGCGGCTGGTGCGCGGATCGCACATTGTTGTCCACAAGCTGTTCGACCACCCCTATGCCTATTTCTTCCAGCTGGCCGATGGGCGGATCTTCTTCGCTATCCCCTATGAGCGGGATTTCACCCTGATCGGAACAACCGACCGCGACCATGCGGAGGGCGAGCCGATCAAGGCCAGCGACGAGGAGATCGCCTACCTCTGCGAAGGGGCGAGCAATTACTTCAAGACGCCGATCACCCCGGCGGACGTGGTCTGGACCTATTCCGGCGTGCGCCCGCTGGTCGATGACGGCTCGGGCAAGCCTGAGGCAGCTACGCGCGGCTACCGGCTGGACCTGTCGGACGCAGCTGCCGGCGCGCCGCTGCTCTCGGTCTATGGCGGCAAGATCACAACCTACCGCCACCTGGCCGAAGAGGCTGTGGACCTGATGGCCACGCGCCTGCCCGCTCTCAGCGGCAAGCCCTGGACCCGCAGTCAGCCGCTGCCTGGCGGGGATTTCGCGCTGGACGGGCTGGAGCCGCTGAAGGCGGCGCTCGCCGCGCGCTATTCCTTCCTCGATGCCGGGACGGTCGACCGGATCGCGCGGGCCTATGGAAACCGCGCGGAAAGCTGGTTGAACGGCGCGGAAGGCTGGCAGGCGCTGGGTAAAGCCTTCGGTGCCGGGCTCACCGCGGCTGAGGTCGATTACCTCAAGGCGCACGAATGGGCGGTCAGCGCCGAAGACATCTTGTGGCGCCGCACCAAGCTCGGCCTGCGGCTGAGCGCGGCGGAGCAGCAAGCATTGGCCGACTATCTGGCCGGCTGATCCGCCCCCAGCCGCCGCCAGGCCAGCTCGGCAAATTCGCACAGCAGCGGCCGCGTATCGCGTGGGTCGATGATGTCCTCGACGTTGAAGCGTTCGGCGCTGCGGAAGGGGGAGGTGACCTTGGCCAGCCGCGCACGAATTGCTTCCAGCTCGGCCGCCGGGTCCGCTGCGGCCTCGATCTCGCTCTTGTAGGCTACCTCAAGGCCCCCGGCGATCGGCAGGCTCCCCCAGTCGCCCGAGGGCCAGCAATAGCGGTACTGGTAGGTATCGGCGTTGCTCATCGCGCTGCCGGCAATGCCATAGGCGCGCCGCATGACCACCGAGGCGAGCGGTACGGTCGCCTTGTAGATCGCGTTCATCGCCTGCACGCCATAGCGGATCGTCCCCGCTACTTCCGCTTCGCGTCCGATCATGAAGCCGGGATTGTCGACCAGGTGGACGATCGGCAGGCGGAACAGGTCGGCGAGGCGGACGAAGCGCTCCACCTTCTCGCTGGTCTTGGCGTCCCACGATCCGCCAAGGAAGCTCGGATCGCTGGCCAGCACCATCACCGGCCAGCCATCGAGCCGGGCCAGCGCCGTGATCGCCGCGCGGCCCCACATCCGCCCGATTTCGAAGGTGCTACCCTTATCGAACACCAGGTCCATCGCCCGGCGCATCGAATAGACTTCCTTCTCGCCTCTGGGCACCAGGCTGAGCAGCGCCTCCTCGCGGCGGTCGGCTGGGTCGCCGGTTTCGACGCGGCGGGCGGTCTGGCCGACATATTCGGGCATGAAGCTCAGGAAGTGACGTGCGCGGGCAAAGGCCTCGGCCTCTGATCCAACCTCGTCGTCAACCACCCCGTTGCGGGTGTGGATCGAAGAGCCGCCCAGCGCCTCCTTGGCTTCCTCGTGGTTGGCCGATCCTCCGTCCTTCCAGGCCGTGCCCATAGCATCGACGACGGCGGGACCGGCGGCGAAGATCTGGGACAGGCCCTTGACCATGATCGAATAGTGGCTGGCGGCAATGCGGGCCGCGCCAAGGCCAGCAGTCGGTCCCAGCGCCAGCGCGACCACCGGCACGGTATCGAGGTTCTTCACCACCTCGCCCCACATGTGGACCGCCGGGATATAGGTCGCGCCGATCATCTCCAGCGTCTTGACCGAACCGCCACCGCCGGTGCCGTCGATCATGCGGATGATCGGCAGGCGCAGTTCATGCGCCATCTTCTCGGCCTGTTCCATCTTGCGGCCGATCCCGGCATCGGCTGCGCCGCCGCGAATGGTGAAATCGTCTGCCGTCGCCACGACCGGGCGGCCATTGATGGTCGCCTTGCCGAACAGGAACGGGGCGGGCAGGACGCCGGTCAGGTTCCCCTCGGCATCGTAGGAGCCCTTGCCGGCGATCTTGCCGATTTCGCGGAAGGAGCCCGGATCGACCAGCGCGGCGAGCCGCGCGCGGGCATCCAGCTTACCTCGGCCATGCTGGCGCGCGACCTTGTCCGGTCCGCCCATCGCCTCGGCCAGCGCCTCGCGGGCGCGCAGTTCCTCGAGTTCCTTCGCCCAGGTCACGCCCGAATCATCCCGCATCCCCATCCATCGTCATTGCGAACGTAGTGAAGCAATCCAGGGCGTCACGCGCAATCGCCCTGAATTGCTTCGTCACTTCGTTCCTCGCATTGAGGAGGGGAAAGGTGCGGCCCCCTCCCGCAGACGGGAGGGGTTGGGGGTGGGGCCTAACCCTCGCTGGCCTCGATCCGTGCCAACAGCGCCTCGACCTGCACCTGCGCGCCGGGCGTGGCATTGAGGTCCGCCACCACGCCATCGAAGGGCGCCACCAGAGTATGCTCCATCTTCATCGCTTCCAGCGTCAGCAGCTTCTGCCCCTTGGTCACCGCCTGCCCTGCGCTGATCTCGACCGCGATGATCTTGCCCGGCATAGGCGAGAGGATGTCACCGTCGTGGGCACCATGATGCGCGCCGCTGCTGACCCGTTCGAGCGTGTAGCACCGCGCAAAGCCCGCATTGAATAACAGCACTTCGCTGGCCGGTTCATCGACCGCGATTTCTTCGAGTGCGACAAGATGCAGGTTGCCGCTATCGTCGGCCAGCCGGGCCTCGGCCCGCGGCGCAGCGTTAGCGCGGAAGCCCAGTGCAGCAGACCACGGGCCGTTCCCTGGGCTGGCTGCCAGCAGGGCCGCCGCTTCAGTCAGTTCGTCCGCCTCGGGCTCCGGCGCGTGAACCAGCTTGTCAAGATCGCGTCCGATCAGACCGGTATCAACATCGCCAGACTGGAAGTCGGGATGCTCCAGCAGCAGGCCCAGGAACCCGGCATTGGTCCGCACCGGCCAGACCTCGGTTTCGTCGACCCCGTTCAGCAGCGTTTCGATGGCCTCATCGCGGGAAGCCCCGTGGGCAATCAGCTTGGCGATCATGGGATCGTAGAACGGCGATACGGCGCCGCCTTCCTCCACCCCGGTGTCGATCCGTAGCGCATCCCCAAATCGCAGGTGCTCCAGAGCGCCGATGGCCGGCAGAAACCCCTTCGCCGGGTCCTCGGCATAGAGCCGCGCTTCCATCGCCCAGCCGTTGATGGTCAGCTCCTCCTGCCGCTTCGGCAGCGGCTCCCCGCTCGCCACGCGCAGCTGCCACTCCACCAGATCGACCCCGGTGATCTCCTCGGTCACCGGATGCTCCACCTGCAGGCGGGTGTTCATTTCCATGAACCAGATGCGGTCGCCGCGCAGGCCTTCGCTTGCGTCGGCGATGAATTCGATTGTCCCAGCGCCGACATAGTCAACCGCCTTGGCCGCGCGAACCGCCGCTGCGCACAGTTCAGCGCGGGTCGCCTCGTCCATGCCGGGGGCGGGGGCTTCCTCGATCACCTTCTGGTGGCGGCGCTGGAGGCTGCAATCGCGCTCGAACAGGTGGACGACATCGCCGTGGCTATCCCCGAACACCTGCACTTCGATATGGCGCGGGCGCTGGATGTATTTCTCGATCAGGACATGGGCATTGCCGAAACTCGCTGCCGCCTCGCGCTGGCAAGAGGCGAGGGCATCGGCAAAGTCCGCTGCGCTCTCCACCAGCCGCATCCCCTTGCCGCCGCCACCAGCCACGGCCTTGATCAGCACCGGATAGCCGATCTCGGCAGCCTGCTGCGCCAGGAAGGCGGCATCCTGATTCTCGCCCATGTAGCCCGGCGTTACCGGCACGCCCGCGGCGGCCATCAGCTTCTTGGCCGCATCCTTCAGCCCCATCGCCTCGATGCTGGCCGGTTTCGGGCCGACCCAGATCAGGCCTGCATCAATCGCCGCCTGGGCAAAGGCCGCGTTCTCGGACAGGAAGCCATAGCCCGGATGGATCGCCTCGGCCCCGGTAGCCTTCGCGGCGGCGATGATCTTCTCGCCCACCAGATACGATTCGCGCGCCAGGCTGGGGCCGATGTGCACAGCCTCGTCGGCGCTGCGCACGTGCAGCGCCTTGGCGTCGGCATCGGAATAGACCGCCACCGTGCGGATGCCCATGGCGCGGGCAGTACGGATGATGCGGCAGGCAATCTCGCCACGGTTGGCGATCAGGAGCGATTGGATCATGCCCTATCGCTAGGCCCTGTCACGGCGCGCCGCAATGCCCCTTGCGCTTGAGCAATGCCGCCACTAGAGCGACGCGCAAATCACACTCGCATCTTTCCCAATGGGGCACGATTGATGGACGACAACCGTTTCAACACCATCGCTGGTTGGACCTTGTTCTCGGGCGTTGTGGCGCTGGGTCTCGCTTCGGTGAGCGGCCACTACTTCCGCGCCGACAAGGAAAACCGTCCCGAGAAAATGGGCTACGAGATCGAAGGCGTGGTCGCCGAGGGTGAAGGCGGCGTTGCTGCCGTGCCGCTCGAAGTGCTGCTCGCCAGCGCCGATGTTGCCAAGGGTGAAGCCAGCTTCAAGAAGTGCGCTTCCTGCCACACGAACACCCAGGGCGGCGCCAATGGGATTGGCCCGAACATGTGGAACACGATGGGCAAGCCGCTCGCGGGCCACGCCGGCTTTGCCTATTCCGATGCGCTCAAGACCAAGGGTGGAACCTGGGACTGGGCCAACATGGACGAGTGGCTCAAGAACCCGAAGGCCTTCGCCCCCGGCACCAAGATGAGCTTTGCCGGCATTGGTGACGCGCAGGAACGCGCCAACCTGCTGGTCTATCTCAACTCGCTTGGTTCGAATCTGCCGCTGCCGGCCGCTCCGGCAGCCCCGGCGGCTGACGCTGCCGCTCCGGCCGAAGGCGCCGCCGCTCCTGCCGAAGGCGCCGCCGCTCCTGCCGAAGGTGCTGCCGCGGCCCCGGCTGCGGCGCAGCCTGCCAAAAAGTAACACTTGCCCGCACGGGCGAAATGAAGGGGCGGCGGTCTGCGGACCGGCCGCCCTTTTCTTATCCTTTGAAGCCCTGGGCGATCACGTACCATTCCGACGAATCCTTGCGGCTCGCCGGGGGCTTGGCGTGCTTGACGCTGGTGAAGTGGCGCTTGAGCAGGGCCAGCAACTCGGTGTCGGTTCCGCCGGCCAGGACCTTGGCAACGAAGGCTCCGCCCGGTGCGAGGTTTTCGATCGCGAAGTGCGCTGCGGTTTCGACCAGGCCCATGGTCCGCAAGTGATCGGTTGCCTTGTGGCCCACCGTATTCGCCGCCATGTCCGAGATGACGAGGTCCGGCTGGCCGCCCAGCGCCTCGATCAGCAGGGCCGGGGCTTCGTCGGCCATGAAGTCCATCTGGAACAGCGTCACGCCTTCGAGCGGCTCGGTCGGCAAGAGGTCGATGCCGACCACGGCCGCCTTTGGCGCCTGCTTGCGGACCACCTGGCTCCACCCGCCTGGCGCAACGCCCAGGTCGACGACGCGATGGGCATTTTTTAGCAGGGCATACTTCTGGTCGAGCTCGATCAGCTTGAAGGCTGCGCGGCTGCGCCAGCCGGCGTCCTTCGCGGCCTTGACGTAGGGATCGTTGAGCTGGCGCGTCAGCCAGCGCGCCGAGCTGGCGGTGCGCCGCTTGGCCGTCTTGAGCCGTTCGCCGGCCGGGCGTCCGGAGCGGCTCATCGGCCCAGGCTTTCGCGGCGGGCCCGGCGCAGCGCGGTCCGGGTCGCCTCGGCCATGCCCTCAGAGGCCATCAGGCTGCGCAGGATGCCCTCACGGATGCCGCGATCGGCCACCCCGAGGCGGCCAGCCGGCCAGAGATCGAGGATCGTCTCGAGGATGGCACAGCCGGCCACGACCAGGTCCGCGCGTTCGCGCCCGATGCAGGCCAGCTCGCGCCGGGCCGGAATCGGCATGGTGGACAGCCGCTCGCAGATCCCGCGCATGGCCCCCGCATCGACGATCAGGCCATCGACCGCGCGGCGATCATATTGCGGCAGTTCAAGGTGGAGGCTGGCCAGCGTGGTGACCGTGCCGCTCGTGCCCAGCAGGCGCAGGCGCGGCCCATCGCCGCGGGCGCGCAGCATTTCGTCCAGCCGCGCTGCCAGCGGAGCAAAGCTGTCTCGCACGCGGCGGCGCATATCGGCATAGCGGGCGATGCGGCCCTCGCTGTCGGCGGGTTCGGTGCCGCAGGTTTCAGTCAAGGAAACCACGCCCCAGGGTACGCTCATCCAGTCAAGGATCCGCGGCAGCGGGGCCTCGCCCTGTTCGACCAGGACCAGTTCGGTCGAACCGCCGCCGATGTCGAAGATCATCGCCGGGCCCTCACCCTGTTCAAGCAGGATGTGGCAGCCCAGCACTGCCAGCCGCGCCTCCTCGCGGGCGCTGATGATGTCGAGCGCGATGCCGGTTTCCTCGCGCACGCGCTCGATGAATTCGGGGCCATTGGCAGCCCGGCGGCAGGCTTCGGTAGCGACCGAACGGGCCAGGTGGACCCGCCGCCGCCGCAGCTTGTCGGCGCAAATCTGCAGCGCGCCAAGCGCCCGGTCCATCGCCGCATCGCTGAGCCGGCCGGAACTCGCCAGCCCTTCACCCAGGCGGACGACCCGGCTGAATGCGTCGATCACCACGAAGTTTTCACCCTGCGGGCGGGCGATCAGCAGTCGGCAATTGTTGGTGCCAAGGTCGATCGCGGCAAAGCTCTGGCGCGGACTGGCCTGAGGGGTGGCTATTGGGGGGGTGCCGCCTTGTGCAGCGCAAGCCGCATCACGCGGTTCGCATCGCTCACTTCGGCCGTCCGACCGGCGCTTGGGCGGATAGGGGTTGCTTGCGGAAAGGTCTGGCGCCTGGCGCTGATCCTGCCCGGGTACGAACCCCTCGTCTGCCTCCTGGCGCATGGCCGGCGGAATTTCATCCGCCATGACAAATACACTCTTATCGTTTTCCCGCCGTCGGACGGGTACCTGTCCGTGATGCTAGCGGGACCCGGGGTGAAGGGCAAGGGCGGGACCAATTTGGGGCAACAGTGGTGTTGACGCGCGGCGCGCTCGCGCCTAGAGGCACGCCCCTGTTGCCCGATCCTCTAATGGTAAGAGAGCGGACTCTGACTCCGTCAATCAAGGTTCGAATCCTTGTCGGGCATCCAACATTTTCCGGGGCAACCCATCTTCAGTAAAAACCGGCCCGCGCTCTGGCATGGAGCAGCGGGCCTTGTTTTTTGGGGCCAACCGAACCTGGCTTGGCAAGGCCCGCCAGACAAGCAAAGATATGTCCATGACCGAAAACGAAAAACGCCTTAACCGCCGCCGCTTCTACAAGGCGGAGCAGGAAGTCTCCTTTGTTGAGGCGCAGGACCACGATAGCCCGCAGACCAGCGATCCGTCCTATCGCCTGGCCTTCCGCGACACCGATTTTCTGCTGCGCGAGGAGCTGCGCCCGGTTCGTTTCCAGCTCGAACTGCTGAAGACCGAGATGCTGCTGGACGAGGCGGGGGTCGGCTCGACCCTGGTTTGCTACGGTTCGGCGCGGATCCCTTCACCCGAAGCGGCGGCCGAATTCGTCGCCAATGCACCGCCGGAGCGCAAGGCCGTGGCCGAGCGGCTCGCCGCGAATGCCAAGTATTACGATGTTGCCCGTGAACTCGGCCGGATCGCCGGCTCGTGCGAGATCGTCGAGGACGGCAAGCGCCAGTTCGTGGTCTGTTCGGGCGGTGGCCCCTCGATCATGGAAGCGGCGAATCGCGGCGCGCGCGATGTTGGGGCCGAATCGATCGGGCTTAACATCGTGCTGCCGCACGAACAGGCGCCCAATGCCTATGTCACCCCGCACCTCTCATTCCAGTTCCACTACTTCGCACTGCGCAAGATGCATTTCCTGCTGCGCGCTCGCGCCGTGGCCGTATTCCCGGGCGGGTTCGGCACGCTGGACGAGTTTATGGAGCTGCTGACGCTGATCCAGACCGGCAAGATGAAGCCGATTCCGATCCTGCTTTATGGCCGCGCGTTCTGGGAAAAGGTCATCAACTTCGAAGCCCTGGCCGACGAAGGCGTGATCAGTCACACTGACCTGGCCCTGTTCCACTGGGTCGAGACGGCCGAGGAAGGTTGGGCCAAGATCGTCGAGTTTTACGAGCTGGACTGCACCGCCTGATGGCCCAGCGGGCCGCTGCCGGCGCCAAAGCCGGGGGCGGCCTCCAGCGCTGCGCGGACAAAGGCGCGGCCGCGCTCGATTGCGGCCACCAGGTCCAGCCCGGCACCCAGTCCGCAGGCAATGGCGCTCGACAGGGTGCAGCCGGTGCCATGGGTGTGCGGCGTGACGATCCGCGGCGCCGTCCAGACCCTGGCCGGCTGACCCGGCACGACCAGCACGTCCTCGACCACCGGCCCTTCGGCATCGCCGCCCTTGGCCAGATAGGACACGCCGCGCGCCGCCATACCGTCAGCACCGCCCAGTGCGGCAAGCTCTGGCACGTTGGGCGTGGTCAGTGCGGCCAGCTTCATCAGGCGTTCGAAGCCGGCAATCGTCGCGGCATCGGCCAGGACCGAGCCGCTGGTGGCGATCATGACCGGATCGAATACCACCGGGACCTGCAGCTGCTCGAGCCGCTCTGCCACCACGGCGGCAATTTCGGGCGAACCGAGCATCCCGATCTTGACCGCATCGACACCGACATCGCTGACGCAGGCATCAATCTGCGCGGCGACCATGGCAGGGGAAAGCGCCTCGACCATGGTTACGCCCAAGGTGTTCTGAGCGGTTACGGCGGTAATCGCGGTCATCGCGAACCCGCCCAGCATGGTGATGGTCTTGATGTCGGCCTGGATGCCCGCGCCGCCCGATGAATCGGATCCGGCGATGGCCAGAATGCGGGGAGGAATGGTCATTGCCTGCTTCATATCCCAACTGTCGTTCGTGTCGAGCGTAGTCGAGACACCTTCCGCGACCGTGTCTCCACTACGCTCGACACGAATGGGCGGTGGTCAGGGTTAACCCTTGAACTTCCGGACCGTGCTGGGTGGGTGCTTGGCGTGCAGGGTCTTGGCCCGGGTCGGCCGGTCGAGCAGTTCCCCGCCGCAGTTGGGGCAGCGTTCATCAAGGTCATCGGCGCATTCGGTGCAGAAGGTGCACTCAAAGCTGCAGATGAAGGCGCCGGGCAGTTCAGCGGGAAGGTTTGTGCCGCACTTCTCGCAATCGGGGCGCATCTCAAGCATCGGCGGCATCCTTGACCGCGGCGCAGATAGCGTCGACGACCTGTTCGACCTCGGCAGCGTCGTCGCCCTCGGCCATCACGCGGATCACCGGTTCGGTGCCCGACGGGCGGATCACCAGCCGTCCGCGCCCGGCCAGTTGCGCTTCTGCGGCGGCAATCACTGCCTGCACCCGCGCATCGTCCAGCGGCTTGCCCCCGGCAAAGCGGACGTTTTTTAGCAATTGCGGGACCGGATCGAACAGGTGCAGCAACTCGCTGGCACGCTGGCCGCTTTTGACAAGGGCGGCAAGGACCTGGAGCGCTGCGATCGTGCCATCGCCGGTGGTGGCGTGATCGAGCATGATCATGTGGCCGGATTGCTCACCGCCGACATTGTAGCCCCCGGCCTTCATCGCCTCGAGCACGTAGCGGTCCCCGACCTTGGCGCGGACCAGGCCGAGGCCCTGCCCAGCGAGAAACCGTTCGAGGCCGAGGTTCGACATGACCGTAGCGACGACCCCGCCGCCGCGCAGTTGTCCGCGTGCGGCCAGCTGGCTGCCGATCAGCGCCATGATCTGGTCACCATCGACGGTCTGGCCCTTTTCATCGACCACGATCAGCCGATCGGCATCACCATCAAGGGCAATGCCGATATCCGCGCCGCTGGCGACCACGCTTTCCTTGACGAGGTCAAGGTGGGTGGAGCCGCACTTGTCGTTGATATTGGTACCGTTGGGCTGGATCCCGACCGCGACCACTTCCGCGCCGAGCTCCCAGATCGCCGAAGGAGCCACCTGATAGGCCGCGCCATTGGCGCAATCGACCACGATCTTCAGACCATCGAGCCGCACGTCATCGGGCAGCGATGCCTTGACCGCATGAATATAGCGGCCGCGGGCATCGTCGATACGGCGGGCACGCCCGATCTGCGGGGCCTGGGCAAGCGGCAGCTCCTCGGCCAGCATAGCCTCGATCGCCAGTTCATCGGCGTCGGAAAGTTTGAACCCGTCGGGGCCGAACAGCTTGATGCCGTTGTCCTCGTAGGGATTGTGGCTGGCCGAGATCATCACGCCCACATCGGCGCGCAGTTCGCGGGTCAGCAGGGCAACCGCCGGGGTGGGCATCGGGCCAAGCAGGATCACGTCCATGCCGACGCTGGTAAAGCCTGCGACCAGCGCGTTTTCGAGCATGTAGCCGGACAGGCGGGTGTCCTTCCCGATCACCACCCGGTGCTTGTGCGTGCCCCGCAGGAAGCGGGTGCCGGCAGCCTGGCCCACCTTCATTGCCGTGGCGGCGGTCATCACGCCGGCATTGGTCCGCCCGCGAATGCCGTCAGTGCCGAAATAGTTGCGTCCCATCGCTTACCCTGTAGCACACTCGGTCTTGTCAAATTGCTATGTCGCGCTGACTGGCTAATGTCACGCGCGCAATACCAAAACGGGGAGCATCATGTCCGGATCCAGCCACAGTCCAGCCGCGGCCAGCAGCTTCATCCCGGACATCCGCGTGCCGACCGCCTGGACCCTGGGCGGCCTGGCTGCCGGCCTGGTGCTGGGCATCTTGCTGGAAGGCAGCGCGCTGGCCGCCAATGTGCTGCCGATTGCCGATGTGGTCGGTACGCTGTGGCTGCGCGGCCTGCAGATGACAATCGTGCCACTCGTCGCAGCGCTGCTGGTGATCGGCATTGTCCAGACCCTGGCAGCGGCGCGGGCCGGGCGCGTGGCGGTGACATCGCTGGCGCTGTTCGCCGCGATCCTTACCACGGGTACGGTCTTTACCGCCTTTGCCATGCCGGCCCTGCTTGAGGCCTTCCCGATCCCCGCGGCTGCGGCCGAAGCGCTGCGCGCGGGCCTTGCCGGAGATCAGGCCAGCCAGGTGCCGACCATTCCGGATTTCCTGAAGTCGCTGGTGCCGGCCAACATCTTTGCCGCAGCGGCTGAAACTGCGATGATCGCGATCATCATCTTTTTCAGTCTCGTGGCGGTGGCAATTGCGCGCCTGCCGAACGAACACCGCCGACTGATGATCACCTTCTTCGAAGCCGTGACCGGCACCATGCTGGTGATCATTGGCTGGGTGCTGTGGCTGGCCCCGCTGGGGGTCTTTGCCCTGTCACTGAAAGTGGCCGGGGAAAGCGGCGCGGCAGCCCTGGGCGCGCTGGCGCATTACATCGTTACGGTGGCGGCGATGGGCGGGGTCGTGCTGCTGCTGGCCTATGGCGTGGCGGTGATCGGGGCCAAGCAGCCACTGCTGCGCTTTGCCCGGTCGGTCCTGCCGGTCCAGGCCATGGCCATTTCCACTCAGTCCTCGCTCGCCAGCCTGCCCGCCATGCTGGCCGCCTGCCGCACGCTGGGTCTGCGCGAAACGACAGGCGAGTTCGTCCTGCCGCTGGCCGTCGCGCTGTTCCGCGCCACGGGGCCGGCAATGAACCTGGCCGTCGCGATCTATGTCGCCACGCTGGCCGGGATGGAACTGACCCCGCTGATGCTTGCCACGGGCGTGCTGGTGGCGCTGGCAACAACCATCGGTTCGGTCTCGCTGCCCGGCGCGATCAGCTTTGTCACCGCGATTGGGCCGATTGCCATTGCGATGGGCGTACCGGTCGGCCCGCTGGCGTTGCTGGTGGCGGTCGAGGTCCTGCCCGACATCATGCGCACGGTCGGCAACGTAACGATGGACGTGGCGGTTGCCGCCACGGTCGATGAGCGCACCGAGGAATCCGACTGAGGTCTTACAGCGCCTTGGCGTAGACCACGTATTCCTTGTTGACCTTGGCCTCGATCGCCTGGGCGATGGCGTTCATCCCCTGGTTGTCATCGAGGATCCAGCCGATCTCTCCCCGCGTGCTGCCATAACGCTCCACCGAGGCGCGGCGGATCGTCTCGATCATCATGAAAGCCAGCTGGCTGGCCATGCGGGTCGATTGCAGGCGCTGGAGCACGCCCATCAGCGGCACGCGCATGCCGGCCGGGCGGGTCCGCCACAGGAACAGGCCCAAGCGCAACCACCCCAGCGGCGAAGGCTTGCCGGCGGGGCGATTGGTCTTGAGCTGCAGCTCGTTGATGTCTGGCAGGGTGATCATGAAGGCCACCGCCTCGCCGTCATATTCGGCGATCCGCACCAGGTCGGGCTTGACCAGCGGCTTCATCTTCTTGGCGGTATAGGCGATCTCGGTCTGGGTGAAGGGCACGAAGCCCCAGTTGCCCGACCAGGCATCGTTGAGGATGTTGCAGATGATCTCCACCTCACGGTCGAAATTCTTGAGATCGACATCGCGGATGCGGATCCGCTCGTTCTTCTCGCCCGACTGGACGATCCGCTGGATCAGCGGCGGGAACTGCTTGGTGATGTCGAGATCCCAGGTCGCCAGCGTTTTTACGCCCTGATAGCCAGCACCCTCGATCCAGCCCTGCTGTTCGGGCGGGTTGTGGCCCATCATGATCATCGGTGGATGATCGTGGCCCTTGACCAGCAGGCCTGGCTCTTCCCAGACCGACAGCGTCATCGGCGCCAGCACACGGTTCATGCCCTGATGCCGCAGCCAGTCTTCGGCCCGTGCGATCAGGGCGCTCGCCACCGTCTGGTCCTTTGCCGCCAGTGCGCCCCAGAAGCCCGTGCCCGGGCCCATGCCCTGCTCGGGCGGCTGGGCAAGGGCCAGCTCGTCGATATGGGCGGCGATCCGGCCGACCACCTGCCCACCGCGCCGGGCGAGGAACAGCTGGCACCGGGCATGTTCGAAATAGGGATTGCCGCCAGGGGTATAGCGCTCGATCTCCTCGGCGCGCAGTTGCGGCACGAAGTTGGGATCGGCGGCGTTCAGGCGGAAGTGGATATCGACAAAGGCTTCGCGTCCAGCCTTATCGTTGACTTCTGTGATCACAATTTCCGGTTGGGCCACGATCTTGCCTTTGTTCTATCGCAATGCGTCCCACCTATGCGCTAAGCTACGCCTTGACTAGACTGTGACCGATTTGACGGATTGCCGATGACTGCTGCTGAAGCCATTGCCGATACAACCAAGGGTGCCGCCCGCGGCGTCGGGATTGCCGACGACATGGCCATGCTCCGCGCCGCTGTGGAGCAGACCCGTGACATTTCGACCGCCAAGGGCAGCATCTATTGGCCTGACATGCTGATCTCGGCCGGGCTGGGCTATGCGGGTCTGGCCGGCGCGATCCTGCTGGAGCCGATCTGGCTGGCCGTCGTGGCCGGGGTGGTGTCCGCGCTGGCCTTTTATCGGGCGCTGCTGTTCATTCACGAGCTGACCCATATCCACCGCGATGCCCTGCCCGGGTTCCGGTTCGGCTGGAACCTGCTGGTCGGGATCCCGATGCTGACGCCCTCGCTGATGTACGAGAACGTCCATACCCTGCACCACGCCCGCACCCGCTATGGCACGGTAGAGGACCCGGAATACCTGCCGCTTGCGCTGATGAAGCCATGGTCGCTGCCGATGTTTATCCTGGTCGCCGTGCTGCTGCCGATCGGTTTGCTGATCCGTTCGGCGCTTCTGGTGCCGCTGGGCGTGATCGTTCCGCCGCTGCGCCGGCTGGTGTGGGAACGGGCCTCGGCCCTTTCGATCAACCCGGCCTTCCGCCGCCGTCCGGCTGAGGGCGAGTTTGCGCGGCAGGTGTTCTGGCAGGAGTTAGGTGCCTCGGTCTGGGCGCTGTTCCTGGTCTGGTATGCGGTAGCGATGGACTGGCGCCCGCTGGCGATCGGGCTGGCGGTGATTTCGGCCACGGCCGTGCTCAACCAGGTCCGCACCCTGGTGGCGCACCTCTGGCAGAACGAGGGCGAGCCGATGACGGTAACTGCGCAGTTCCTCGATTCGGTCAATGTTCCGCCGCCCGGTCCGCTGGCCGAGCTGTGGGCACCCGTGGGTCTGCGCTATCACGCGCTGCACCACCTGCTGCCCAGCCTGCCGTACCACTCACTGCCCGAAGCGCATCGCCGTCTTGCTGTTCAGCTGGGGCAGGGATCGACCTATGCCAAGGCGAACTACGCGGGGCTCTTGCCGCTGGTCGGCTATCTGGCCCGGAGCACGATGAAGCCGCGCTAAGCGGTTATTCCTCGGTGCGCACCAGCACGGTTTCACCCACCAGGGCAAACAGCAGGAACGGCGCCCAGGCCGCGATCAGCGGCGGGTAGCCCCCGAAATTGCCCATGGCGAGCGCAGCATTGTCGACCACGAAATAGGCAAAGCCCAGCGCCATGCCGATAATCGCGCGGATCAACAGCTGGCCGGAGCGGGCGAGGCCGAAGGCGGCCACGGCCCCCAGCAGCGGCATCAGCAGGGCGGAAAGCGGGCCGGAAAACTTGTGCCACCACTTGCCTTCCAGCTCGCTGGTGCGCCGTCCCTGCGCCTTCAGGGCCTGGATCGACTGGTACAGCTCGAACACGTTTTGCCCATCGGCATCGACCTTGCTGATCGCGACCTGGGCGGGCGTGATTCCCGCCCCGACAACCATGGCATTCAGCGTCTGCGTGGTCGTTCCGGCCACGTCGAACCGCACCGCGTTTTCAAGCCGCCAGCCAGGATTGGCATAGGTCGCGCGGGCGGCGCGGACCTGTTCCAGCACCATGCCGCCGGCATCGCGGCGATACCATGTAACGTTGTCCATCCGTGTCAGGCTGCCGCTGCCGCTGACGGCGCCGGCGGTCAGGATGTCGGTTCCATCGGGCAGGTAGACGTTGGCTCGCACTTTGGCATCGGGCGGTACCGCACCGAATTCGGCCGCTTGCCAGGCTTTCAGCGTGGCCGTGGCACGGGTCACCACACGTTCGTTAAAGCCAAAGCTGATCACCGAGATCGCGGCTGCGGTCAGCAGCAGCGGCGCAAGCACCTGGTGCGCGGACAGCCCGGCCGCCTTCATTGCGATCACCTCGCTGTTCTGGTTCAGCGTGGCGAGGGTAATGATCGTGGCCAGCAGCACCGAATAGGGCAGGAACCGGGCGATCAATTGCGGCGTGCGCAGCGAGATATAGTGCCACAGCTCGGCCTGGCCATTGCCCGGCACGCCCAGGATCTTGCCGCTTTCGGAGAGCAGGTCGAGCGTCTGCAGCACCAGCACCAGCATGATCAGCACCGCCAGGATGCGGACGATGAACAGCTTGGCCAGGTAGCGGGTCAGGCTGGGCGAAGGGAAGAATTCCAGCCGCATCAGCGTGCCTCGATCTGGTCGCGGTTGAACCGTTTGGCGACTTGGCGGGCCCACTTGCCAAGATTGCCGGCGACCCGCTCGAGCGCGCCGATCGGCTGCCCGCCGGGAACATAGGCTACCCGCCAGTACATCCACAGGATCAGCCCCCCGAACAGCACGAAGGGCACCCACAAAGCGATGATCGGCGAAACGCGGCCAAGGGCGGCTACCGCCGCTCCGTATTCGTTGACCTTGTGATAGGCGACCACCATCACGATCGACAGGAACAGGCCCAACGCCGAGGTCGAGCGCTTGGGCGGGATTGCCAGGGCCACGGCCAGCAGCGGCAACAGCAGCATCATCGCCACTTCCACCAGCCGGAAGTTCAGGCTGGCCCGGCTTTCATTGCGAACCTTCTCGCTCACCCGGTCGCTCCACCCGATCTGTAGCAATTCGGGCAGGAACCGCTCCCGCTCGCCCTCACCGCGGGCGCGGAACCGCTCAAGCGCGGGCAGGTCGATCGGCAGGTCGTGGCGCGAAAAGCTGAGCACGCGGGGCTGCTGACCCGGGCTGTCCTGCACGATCTGGCCATCGGTCAGGCGCAGGATGATCGTATCCGGGCTGTCCTTGAGCGCCAGGAACCGGCCTTCGCGCGCCGAGATCGAAAGGACCTGGCCCTTGCCGGTGGAAACCCGGGCGAAGATCCCGCGCAGTTCGCGGCCCTCGTCGCGGCTCTGCTCGATCCGGAGCGCCATCTTGTCCTGCAAGGTGGTGAATTCACCCACCTTGATCGAGGCACCCAGCGCGCCCGAGCGCAGCTCGAACTGCAGCTGCTCGTAGTAAAAGCGCGACAGCGGTTGGACGTAGGAGACGATGAACAGATTGATCACCAGCAGCACCACGGTGATCATGTAGGGCACCTTGAGCAGCCGAGTATACGACAGGCCGACCGCGCGCATCGTGTCGAGTTCGCTGGTCGTGGCGAGCTTGCGGAAGGCCAGCAGGATACCCAGCAGCAGCCCCAGCGGGATTGCCAGGCTGGCATATTCGGGCAGCAGGTTGGCCAGCATCCGGAACACCACCGACACCGGCCCGCCTTCGGTCGCGACGAAATCAAACAGCTTGAGCATCTTGTCGAGCACAAGCAGCGATGCAGCCAGCACGAAGACGCCGAACATCGGCATCAGCACCAGTCGCAGGATGTAGCGGTCAATGGCGGGCAGCGATTTCACGAAGCGGTCAGCATCAATCCTTCGGGCGGCTTCAGGCCTGCCGTGATGCACCGTGCATAGCCGCGCACCGGCCCGCGCGGAAGGGTGAATTGCTTTGCGGAACAACAAGCGACAGGATGCGCTCCCGGTTAGTCGTCAATCAGGAGCTGTCGCCATGCCCATTCATGCCGAACGTCACACCATTGCCCGGATCGGCTGGCTGCGCGCAGCCGTGCTGGGAGCCAATGACGGGATCGTCTCAACCGCCAGCCTGATCGTCGGCGTGGCGGCCAGTTCTGCTGACAAGGGCCCGGTTCTTGTCGCCGGGATCGCCGGGCTGGTGGCCGGGGCCATGTCGATGGCGGCGGGCGAATATGTGTCGGTGTCCAGTCAGGCCGATACCGAAGGCGCGGACCTGGCCCGCGAGCGGCGCGAACTGGCCGATGATCCGGTTTTCGAGCATGAGGAGCTGGCTGCGATCTACCGGGAACGCGGCCTCTCCGCAGAGCTCGCCGATCAGGTATCAACCGCGCTGATGGCGCACGATGCGCTGGGCGCCCATGCCCGCGACGAGTTGGGACTGGCCGACCTTACCCGCGCCCGTCCGGTCCAGGCCGCGCTGACTTCGGCCACCACCTTCGCTGTCGGGGCTGCACTGCCGCTGGGCGTGGCCGCAGTCCTGCCGCTGTCGCAACTGGTGCTGGGTGTCTCGCTGTCAGCATTGCTGTTCCTGATGCTGCTGGGCGCAATCGGCGCAAGGGCCGGCGGGGCTCCGCTGGGCCGGGCAGTGGTGCGGGTCGCCAGCTGGGGCGCGCTGGCCATGGCCGCCACCTGGGCGATCGGGCGGCTATTCGGTACGGCCGTGGCCTGAGACCACGGTCTCAGTCCGCCCGGCTTGGCCGCATCGCCGCGCCCGCCAGGCTTTCCGCCTCGAACAGCAGTTCGTCGTCAGCCTGGCCCTGCGGCGTCGATTCGCGCCCGATCATGACCAGGACTGGCACAGCCAGCGGGCTGACCCGGTCAAGCCGGACGTGGTGCAGCTCGTGCTGGGCGCGGTCGAACACGCCGCCGAGCCGGCCGACATCGGTCATCCGTGCGCGCGCATCGGCCCAGGCGGCTTCGATCAGCAGGTGATCGGGTTCGTGCTTGAGCAGCACGTCGTAAATCAGGTCGGTCGAGAAGGTCACTTGCCGCCCGGTCTTGCGCTTGCCGGGATGCTGTCGTTCGACCAGTCCGGAGATGACCGCGACCTCGCGGAAGGCGCGCCGCAGCAGGTAGCTGTTCTGCACCCAGTCGACGAATTCGTCGGTGAGGATGTCGGGGGAAAGCAGCGCGGCCGGATCTTCGATCGGGCGCAGGCCCCAGACGGCCAGGGCATAGTCGTTGGCAACAAAGCCCAACGGGGCAAGCCCGCGCGCCTCCATCCGCCGCGTCACCAGCATGCCGAGCGACTGGTGCGCCGGCCAGCCTTCGAAGGTGTAGAACACCGTGTAATGCCGGTCGCGGTGCGGGAAGCTTTCGACCAGCAGGCGGCCCGGCTCCGGCAGTTCCGAGCGCCAGTCCTGCACCTCCAGCCATTCGCGTACGTCGTCGGGAAAGCGGGCCCAGCCGGTGCGATCAGCCAGCAGTCCCTGGACCCGCTGCGAAAGATGGGTGGTCAGCGGCATGCGCGCGCCCATGTAGCTGGGGATCTGGCCTGATTGCCGGGCGGCGCGGACCCACAGCTCGGTTTCCTTCATCGCCTCGACCTCAAGATCGAGCCCGGCGAAGCGGAAGGTGGCCCCCGGCTTGAGGCTGGCGGCAAAGCTTTCCTCGACCTTGCCCAGTGCCTTGCCATTGCGGAACCGCACCCCGATCATTTCGCTGTCGATGATGATCCCTGCGTTGAGCCGGTGCCGTGCGGCATGCTCGGGGTGAGTCAGCCGCCACAGGCCATCACGGCCCCGGGTGATCCGTTGGAACCGGTCATAGGCCCGCAGGGCATAGCCGCCAGTGGCGACGAACCCCAGCACCCGCTCCCAGCCGGCCGCGTCGACCCAGCGGAATGGCTCGGCGCTGCGGACTTCGGCGAGCAGCGCCGCCGCGTCGAACGGCCCAGCGCAGGCGCAGGCCATGACATGCTGGGCCAGCACGTCGAGCCCGCCGGGACGGAAGGCTTCGCCGTCGCGCTGCCCTTCGGCAACCGCCTCCTGCGCCGCCCAGGCCTCAAGGAATTCGAACCGGTTGCCCGGTGCCAGCAGCGCCCGGCTGGGCTGGTCGAGCCGGTGATTGGCCCGGCCGATTCGCTGAAGCAGGCGTGACGAGCCCTTCGGCGCGCCCATCTGCACCACCAGGTCGACATCGCCCCAGTCCACCCCCAGGTCGAGACTGGCGGTGCAGACCAGCGCCCGCAGCTTACCCGCCGCCATTGCGCTTTCAACCTTGCGGCGGGCCTCAACCGAGAGCGAGCCATGGTGAATGCCGATCGGCAGGTGATCTTCGTTGGCGTCCCATAGTTCCTGGAAAATGAACTCGGCCAGGAAACGCGTATTGCAGAACACCAGCGTGGTCCGGTTGGCCTTGATAGCTTGATAGAGCTGCGGCACGGCCCAGGCTGCGGCATGGCCGCCCCACGGCACCCGGGCACCTTCGGGCAGGACGATTTCGAGCTCGGGTGCGGCGCCTTCCTCGCCCTCGACCAGGGCGACATCCCCGGCTGTGCCGCCCGGGGCCAGCCAGCGGCGATAGGCATCCGGCTCAGCCAGCGTCGCCGACAGCGCCACCCGCTGCAACTGCGGGGCCAGCGCCTGCAGCCGGGCCAGGCTCAGCGCCAGCAGATCGCCGCGCTTGCTGCTGGCAAAGGCATGAACCTCGTCCACGACGATCCGCTTCAGCCCGGCAAACAGCGTCATGCTTTCCGGATAGGACAGCAACAGCGAGAGCGATTCGGGGGTGGTCAGCAGAATATGCGGTGGGCGGCTGCGCTGGCGGGCCTTGCGATCGGATGGCGTGTCGCCGCTGCGGGTCTCGATCCGGATCGGCAGGCCCAGTTCCTCTGCCGGCAGCAGGAGGTTGCGGCGGACATCGTGGGCCAATGCTTTCAGCGGCGAGATATAAAGCGTGTGCAGCCCCTCCGGCGGGGGTGCATCACCCAGCCGCGAAGGGCAGAAGTCGGCCAGCGAGGGCAGGAACCCGGCCAGTGTCTTGCCAGCCCCGGTATCGGCCACCAGCAGTGCATGTTGGCCCGTTGCGGCCACGTCCAGCATCTCGGCCTGGTGCCGGCGCAACGTCCAGCCGCGGGCCGCAAGCCAGCCGGTCAGTTCGGGGGGAAGCGCCGCGTCGTCCATCGCCATTCTCTGGCACGGCCCGCGGCGCTTGTCTTGCCCTGCGCGGGTACGGCTGCCATCAGGAGGCGGGAGGTATGCGATGCAAAGCCTGGTGCCCGGTGATCTGGCCAGCCTGGAGGGCGTGGCCCTGGCCCTCGCATTGGGCCTGCTCGTCGGCATTGAACGCGGCTGGAGCCAGCGCGACAAGGCCGACGGATCACGCTTTGCCGGCGTGCGCACCTATGGCCTGCTGGGACTGGCAGGCGGACTGGGCGGCGCCTTGCAGGCGGCCTTCCCCGCGCTGGCCATCGTACTGCTGGCGACGACGGCAGGGCTGGTTGTGCTCGGCTACTGGCGCAGCACGCGCGGCACCAGCAGCATCAGTGGCACGGCCAGCCTGGTCGGGCTGCTGACCCTGGCCTGCGGATTCATGGCCGGGGCGGGTGGCTTTGCCCTCGCCAGCGCGGCCACCGGGATTATGGTGCTGGTGCTGGCCATGCGCCAGCAGTTGCACGGCTGGGTCGAGGCGCTGACCGAGCGCGAAGTCCTGGCCATTGCCCACTTCGCACTGATCGCGCTGGTCATCCTACCGCTGCTGCCGGACACGCCGATGGGTCCGCTCGATGCCTGGCGGCCGCGCCAGATCTGGATGGTGGTGGTCCTGGTCTGCGGGTTTTCGTTCCTTGGCTACATTGCCTCCAAGCGGCTTGGCGCCTCGCGCGGGATGTTGGCCACGGCGGCGGCAGGCTCGATGGTATCGTCAACTGCTGTGACTGCTGCGCTGGCCGGACGGCTGCGTGACGGGACAGACGACCGCGCCCTGCTTAATGCCGGGATCGCGCTGGCCTCGGCCGTGATGTTCATGCGGATCACGGTGCTGGTGGCCGCGCTGGCCCCCTTCGCACTGGTGCCGCTGCTGGCCTGGGCGGTGCCAGGCCTGACGGTGAGCCTGCTTGGTGCCTGGCTGATCGGCCGTCGCCGCGATCGGGCCCAGCCGGCCAGTGGCGCAGCCCTGCCGCTGCGCAATCCCTTTGCACTGGGCCCGGCGCTGATCCTGGCGGCGTTGGTCATGGTGCTGAGCCTGGCGGCGCGGTGGGTGCTGGTGCGCTATGGCGATGCCGGACTGGCGGTGGTCCTGGCCATTTCCGGCATGCTCGATGTCGATTCGGCGATCATCACCATGGGCAATCTGCCCGCCGGCTCGATCGCGCCGCAGATGGCCGCGCTGGTGCTGATGCCCCCGGTTCTGCTTAACACGCTGGTCAAGGCGGGGACCGCACTGACCTTGGCCGGCTGGCGCGGGGCCGCACCCGGGGCGCTGACCTTGCTCGCTGCCGCCATTGTCCCGCTGAGCGTCCTGCCCTGGTTGTGGCCTTAGTGGCCGTTTCGAGCCGCCGCGCCCTGCGACCAATTGAGGGGTTTTCGTGCGTGCAAATGCCACCTAGGAGCTTCCCGGTGCGTCGTCTCTGTCTTTCACTCGCGGGTCTCGGGGCCCTGCTGCTGCCCGCTGTGGCCCAGGCCCAGCGCGCGGGCGAAAATGCCGCAACCCAGTCCAGTGACGCCTTTGGCCGCTCGGTAGGCAGTGAAAAGACCGGGCTTTACAACAACGAGGACGTACGCGGGTTCAACCCGGTCGACGCCGGGAACGTCCGGCTCGAAGGGCTTTACTTCGACCAGGTGGACCGGATTTCCAGCCGCATTGTCGATGGCAGCACGATCCGGGTTGGGGCGGCGGCGCTGCGCTACCCCTTTCCGGCACCAACGGGGCTGGTCGATTATCGGCTGACCCAGCCGGGCAAGGACCCCAGCTACAGCTTCAATGCCGAATACAGCTCCACCAACGCGATCGGGCCGGGCGGCTCGTTTGAGTTCAAGCAGCCGTTCGGGGATGGTTCGTTCGGCCTCTCGGGCGGGGTGGGCTTTCGCAATGCCACGCGGTTCGAAGGCGGCACCAGCCGCTATCGTCCCTGGGGCCTGACCGCAGCCTGGCGTCCGCGTAACGGTACCGAGGTCCTGCTGTTCGTGGGCGAATTCATTTACCGCACCGATGAACTGCGCCCCTTCTATTATCCCGCCGGCACAGTGCTGCCGCCAAAGGTGGAGCGCGGGGTCGATCAAAGCCAGCCATGGGCCGGCCGTAACCAGGACCTCTGGACCGGCGGGGCGATCGTCAAGACGCCCTTGTTGGGCGCCAAGCTTGAAGCCGGGCTGTTCTATTCTGCGCGGGATCAGTACAGTCTCTATGCCGACCTGATGCGCGGGGTTGGCGCCGATGGTTCGGTTGCCTCGCGCCGAATCGTGGCCGAGCGGGACAATTACGACGGTTCCTGGTCGGGTGAGGTGCGGCTGGTCAAGGAATGGCTGGGCACCAGCGTCAACCACCGCCTGATCGCTTCAGTCCGGGGGCGCTCACGCAATCGCGATTTCGGCGGCGGCAGCCTGCTGGCGCTGGGTCCGTCGACGATCCTGCGGCCCGACCTGCGGCCCGAGCCGCTGTGGGTGCAGGGCGCCAAGAACCGGGACGAGGTGCGCCAGATCACCGGCGGCCTGTCGTGGTCGATGGTCGCGCCGCAGCGCTTCAGCCTGGACGTCGGGATTTCCAAAAGCCGTTACCGCAAGGCGCTCGATTTTGCCGATCCGGTGCTGGCCGATCCGGTCACGCGGGACAATCCGCTGCTGCTTAATGTCGCCGGCTCGGTCCATGTAACGCGCGGGTTGTCGCTCTATGCCGGCTATACGCGCGGGCAGGAAGAAGCGCTGGTAGCGCCCGATATTGCCATCAACCGGTCCGAGGCCCCGCCGGCCTTGCGCACCTCGCAGGTCGAGGCTGGCGCGCGCTGGGCGGTGACCTCGCGGCTGACCTTCATCGCCGGGGCCTTTTCAATCAAGAAGCCCTATTACAATCTCGATCCGGCGCTGCGCTATCGCCAGCTGGGCGAGTTGACCAATCGCGGCATCGAACTGTCGCTGACCGGGCAGCTTGCACCCGGCCTGACCATTGTCGGCGGTTCGATGTTCCTCGATCCCTCGATCAGCGGCGAGGCGGTCGACACCCGCCTGATCGGACCGCGGCCGGTCGGCCAGATTCGCCGCCGCTCGATCGCCACTCTTGACTGGCGGATGGATGAAGGGCGCGGCCCGCTGTCCTTTGACGCGACAGTTGAAAGCCTGTCGAGCCGGATGGGCAATGTCGCCAATACCCTGGTCGCCCCGCCACGGGCGACGCTCAACCTTGGCGCGCGGTACCGCTTCAAGGCGGCGGGCGGCAACTGGCTGCTGCGGCCGATGCTGCTCAACGTGTTCAACGAGTACAGCTGGAATGTGAACGCCTCAGGCGGTTTCACCTATTCCAACCCGCGCACCGCTGCCGTCCAGCTGGTCGCTGATTTCTAGCCTTCGCCCGGCACCTTGACCCGCAGCATGGCGGCAGCGGCCAGCACCAGGGTGGCGGCGGCAAAGGCCATGGTCCAGATCGGCTGGTCAGGGAAGAAGGCCTTCATGATCGTGCCCATCACGGTGGCGACCAGCAATTGCGGGACGACCACGAAGACGTTGAACAGCCCCATGAAGATGCCCAGCTTCGCCTGCGGCAGACTGCTCGCCAGAATGGCATAGGGCATGGCCAGGATTGAGGCCCAGGCGATCCCCACGCCGATCTCGCTGACGATCAGCCACTGTGCATCGGGCATGACAAAGAAGCTGCCATAGCCTGCCGCGCCGCAGAGCAGCCCGAAAACGTGGGTCTTGACCTTGCCGATCCGGCGCGAGAGCCAGGGCAGCAGGGTCAGCGCGGCGAGCGCGGCCACGCCGTTATAGACCGCGAACAGCACGCCCACCCAGTTGCCACCTTCCTGATAGGCGGCACTGGTGGGATCGGCCGAGCCGAAGAAGTTCTGTGCCACCACCGGGGTGGTGTTGATCCACATGATGAACAGCGCCGACCAGCTGAAGAACTGGACCAGCGCCAGTTTCTGCATGATTTCGGGCATGCTGGAAAAGTCGCCGACGATGCTCGCCAGCATGTTGTTGTCCTTGCCCGCACGGGCCAGACGGATGGCAATGTGGCTGATTACGCCATAGCTGACCAGCAGCACGGCCAGAAGATAGACCTCCTTTTCCAGCGCCCACTGTTCGGTGGCCAGCGCCAGCAGGCCGCCGCCCGCGACCCACCAGAACGGCCCGCTATTGCTGCGGCTGGCAAGGGCGCGGACCGGCTGGGCCTCAGCCTCGGCCTCGCTGGCAAAGGCGCGCATTTGCTCCGGCGAATACTCCTTGGTGGTCAGCACGGTCCACATCACGGCAGCGAACAGGGCCAGGCCGCCGGCCCAGAACGAATAGCGCACTGTGTCGGGAATCTGCCCGGCCGCAGCCTCGTTCGAAACGCCCCAGTGATCGAGCAGCCAGGGGAAGATCGAGCCGACCACGGCACCAGCGCCGATGAACGCGGTCTGCACGGCATAGCCGGCCGTGTGCTGGTCCTTGCGCAGCATGTCGCCAACAAAGGCGCGGAACGGCTCCATCGAAATGTTGAGGCTGGCATCGAGCACCCACAGCAGCACGGCGGCCACCAGCAGCACGTTCGATTCCGGCATGGCAATCAGCGACAGCGCGGCCAGCACTGCGCCCAGCACGAAGAACGGCCGCCGCCGCCCCAGCCGGCCGAGCCAGGTCCGGTCAGAGAGGTGGCCGATGATCGGCTGGACCAGCAGGCCGGTCAGCGGCGCGGCCACCCACAGCGCGGGCAGATCGTCAATCGATGAGCCGAGCGACTGGAACACGCGGCTCATGTTCGCGTTCTGCAGCGCAAAGCCAATCTGGATGCCGAAGAAGCCGAAGCTGATATTGAACAGTCCGGCCCAGTTCTGCCGCGGTTTTTCCATGGCTTGCCTCTCTCCCATGCTTATCCGGACAGGGCTGGCATGGCCGGCCCGGGCAGGCAAGTGGCATACGAATACGTAGCTGGCAGGGTTAACCGGTGGTGCTGGCGCGGACGATCAGTTTGGGGGCCAGGTTGCGGTTCAGGCTGTCGCGGCCCTCGATCTGTTCAGCCAGGGTATCGACCAGCAGCGCACCGGCGGCGACCAGGTCTTGCTGGACCGTGGTCAGCGGCGGGCTGGTCAGGCTGGCGGCGGGAATATCGTCGAACCCGACCACGGCGACATCGCCGGGGACCGAGCGCCCCGCATCGGCCAGTGCCCGCATTGCGCCGATGGCGATGAGGTCGCTGGCGGCAAAGATCGCATCGAATTGGGCGTCGCCATCGATCAGCTGGCGCGTTGCTGCGCGGCCCTGCTCCTCACTTGATAGCGCATCGACCTGCAGTGCCGGATCGGTCTTGAGTCCGGCCGCGGCCAGGGCCTCGCTGAGGCCGCGATACCGGTCGGCAAATTCGGGGTAGTGCTCGTCGGCCTGACCCAGAAAGGCGATCCGCTTGCGCCCCAGGCCCAACAGGTGTTCGCCGGCCAGCCGCCCCGCGGCGACGTTGTCCGTGCCAACGGTCGTCCCGATCGTATCCTCGCGCACCGAGCCCCAGCGGACAAAGCGCGTGTCACTCCCGACCAGCGCGGTCAGCCGTTCGACATAGAGCGTGTAATCGCCGTACCCGAGCAGGATCAGTCCATCGGCACGGTGGCTGTCCTGATAGCGAGTGTGCCAGTCGTCCTCCATCTTCTGGAACGAGATCAGCAGGTCTAGCCCGCGATTGGCCGTCTCGCGCGTGATCGCGCCCAGCATGGCCAGGAAGAACGGATTGATATTGGTCCCGTCCGGGGTCGGGTCCTCGAAGAACAGCAGGGCGATCGTGTTCGAGCGCTGCGAGCGCAGCGATGAGGCGTTCTTGTCGACCGAGTAATTCAGCTCGCGCGCGATGTCTTGAATACGCTGGCGGGTGGCCAGGCTGACCGATTTGGAGCCGCGCAGCGCCCGGCTGACCGTCGGCTGCGAAACCCCGGCCAGATAGGCGATGTCAAAGCTCGTCGGCTTGCTGGAGGGCTTGCGCCCCATGC